>DATDPG010000118.1 GCA_035292885.1 Bdellovibrionota bacterium
GCGCTCGTAAAACTCCTTCGCTCGATCGGGGCGCATCGCACGGTCCTCCAGCGCGCCCAGGCGGTAGAGAGCTCGCGCGTCCTCGGGCTGTTGTTGAAGTCGTTTTTCAAACGCTTGCCGGGCGAGTTTGGGTTCGGCTCGAAGAATGTGCGCGTAGCCGACTAGATCATAGCCCTCAAGACGAAGAGGGTCCCGCTGAATCGCCGAAGAAGCGATGCCGATGGCTTCGTTCCAGGTGTTGTCGGATTGTCCGCCGGCGAGCAAAACTCGGGCTCGCGTCAGCAGAGCGCGGGCGTCGACGGGATCGAGTTCCATGGCTCGGCGGCTCGACTCTTGCGCCGTCTGGAAATCGTCCCCCGCCAGGGCCGCGCGCGCTTTCGCCACGTAGCCGTCGACTTGTATCGGGGCCATGCGTACGGCCGCGTCGGCCAGATCCACGGCGGTAAGTCGAAGCTGTGGACGGTCCCCGTACTGGGCGGCGATCGCATAGGTCTCGGCCAATCGGCCTACGACGTTGGAATCGGTCGGATGGATCGTGAGAGCCTGTTCCAGAAGTTTGCGGGCGGTTTCGTCGCTTTCGGGAAGATCGAGCGTCAAGAGTCGCTTGGCCTGTTCCAAAAGCGCGTCGGCCGGCCGGCTTGGCGAGGATACCTTTGTACGAAGTTCGGCCACAACACGATCGAGGCGGGGATCGGTCGTGCTTCCGAGAGGGGGGAGCGTAGCGAGCCGGTAGGAAAACCAACCGAGAAGCGAAGAACCGAGAATCACCAAGAAAATTTGAATGACCAATCCAGGGCGAAGAAATCGGCGGGCCTGCCGGTTGAAAGACGGGCTTTTGGCTTGGAAATGTCTTCGTTCCGCCTGGAGGCGAAAGGCTTCTTGAAACTGCGGAAAATTCTTCGCCGGAATCGACCGTCCTTCGGGCGAGACGATCCGATCTCCCGGAAAAATGTACCCCTGCCGAATCCAGTCGCGAACCGATCCCTCGGAATCCAGTTCCACCACTTTTCCCTGCTGGGAGACCTTCCATGCCTCCCTCGGCTGAACTCGGGCCGATTCCTTCTGAGCGCCCTGGCATTCGGGGCAGACCGGAATCCCTTCGACGACGTCGGTTTCATATTCCTTCCCGCAGTTGATGCAGATTCGGGTCTTTCGCACGTCTCCGCTGAAAACGATTTTCTGGCGGCCGTCGGCGTCGGCCGGTTTTAATTCGTATTCAGCGTTGCAGAACGGACAGGTGGAACGGGCGCCGCGCGGGTCCGCGATCTCCAACGGAAGGACAAAGTCCGACCGGCAGCTCTGACAGGTGATCCGCATGAAGAATCTTCATAATATCAGGGAACGTCAAAAGGGCTTAGGGGGTTGACCCATAAGATATCATTTACTAGAATTAAATATTAATAAGGAGTAAATGATGGCAAAGGTGCAGCTTGCGACCCGTGTGGATGAACGAATCAAGAGGGCCGTGGACCTCGTCTGTGCTTCCAAGGGCCTGAAAATCAATCGGTTTTTGGAAGACGCCATTCTCGATAAATTGGAGGAATTAGAAGATATTGAGGATCTCAAGAAGATCCGCCACGAGCCGACCCGTTCGTTCCGGGCGGTCCTTAAAGAACTGAAGCTTGATTAAGAAGTACCGGATTGAATTTTCACGTTCCGCGGAGCGTCAGCTCAAAGCCGTCCCCCGCGCGGACCAAGAACGAATCGTACGATCGATCCTCTCACTCGAGTCCAACCCTTTTCCCTCCGGCGTGCGGAAACTGTCCGGATACGACGATGTTTTTCGCATTCGCGTCGGCACGTACAGAATCCTCTATAGCGTTCAAGGGACCCACCTGCTCGTCATCGTACTAAAGATTGGGCATCGAAAGGATGTGTACCGAGGGCTTTAAGCGCGCAGCCCGACCCTTTTCCAGCAACTTGTTAATGCCGGAAATGGCGGACGCCGGTGAAGATCATCGCCATGCCATGCTCGTCGGCCGCTTGAATCACTTCCGCGTCGCGAACCGAACCGCCCGGCTGAACTACGGCGCGGACGCCATGTTTCGCCGCCTCGTCGATGCCGTCCCGGAACGGGAAGAAGGCGTCGGAAGCCAGCACGACATTCTTTAAAAGCTCGGGCTTCGCTTTCATGGCGGCGATGCGGCTGGAATCGACCCGACTCATCTGACCGGCACCGACGCCGACCGTCTGCGTTTCATTCGCCAAAACGATGGCGTTGGATTTCACGTGTTTCGCGACCGTCCAGGCGAGGCGAAGCGCGGAATATTCCTGTTCCGTCGGTTTCCGTTTCGTCGCGATTTTGCATTCCCGTAAGTCCTCGAACGAGCGGTCCCGGTTTTGGATCAAATAACCGTCGGCCGCTCTGCGAATATCTACTCCCCCCATGGCCGAGCGGAGGTCGTTCAAATCCGCCTCCAGCATACGAAGATTCTTTTTCTTTCCGAACACCGTCCGGGCGTCCGCGTCGAATTTCGGCGCGATGACGATTTCGGTGAATGTTTTTTCACACGTCGAAGCGGTTTGGCCGTCCACCGGATGCGAAAATACGACGATTCCGCCGAAGGCGGAGAGAGGATCGCAGGAGAGGGCTCGCTCATAAGCTTCCAGAAGCGATTTATCCGACGTTCCGACACCGCACGGATTCGTATGTTTCAAAATCGCTACGCTATAATTCTTTTCCAGTTCGAGGATGAGATCGAGGGCTGCATGAACGTCCATCAGGTTGTTGTAGGAGAGCGTTTTCCCCTGCAGCACCTTTTCCAGAACCGTATTCCCGAGTGCAGCGGATGGAAGATAAAAGCCGGCCTCCTGATGCGGATTTTCCCCGTAACGCAGCTCCCACTTCTTGTCGAGGCCGAGCGCGAACCGTTTCGGAAGCGTTTCACCGGAGCCGCGGAAATAAGCCGAAATCGTGGCGTCGTAATTCGCCGTCCGTTCAAATACGTGCAGGGCGCACTCTTTGCGGAACGCAAACGTGGTGCCTCCGTCGTTGGTTTCCAATTCCTTCAAAAAAGATTCGTACTGCCCCGGCTCGATCAGGGCCGTGACGTAGGGAAAATTCTTGGACGCCGCCCGCAAGAGTGTCGGCCCGCCGATATCGATCTGTTCGACCACGTCGTCGAAGCTTTTTCCCGGCGTGCGCGCCGCCGCCTCGAAAGGATAAAGATTGACGACGACCAGGTCGATCGGGACGTACTTTTGCTCCCGCAGCGCGGCCATATGGGCCGAATTATCCCGGATCGCCAAAATGCCTCCATGGATCTTGGGATGGAGCGTCTTGAGTCGGCCGTCCAACATCTCCGGCGCGCCTGTAAAATCGGACACTTCCACCACCTTGAGCCCCTTTTCGGAAAGGAACTTGGCGGTACCGCCGGAGGAGAGAATTTCCACCCCCCGGTTTTGAAGGACTCGGCCGAGCTGCTCCAACCCGGTTTTGTCACTGACGCTGATCAGGGCCCGTTGAATTTTCGTGATCTTTTGGTGTGTCGGCTCCATGGCGGGCGGGAAGATGCCACACAATGCGGGGTTAGAAAAGGGCTAAAACTTACCCAGCGGAACGGCCGAAACCAGCGCTTGAAGAATATTCGAAGAGTGGAGTCGGAACCGCGGTGACCGATGGAGTTCTCACTCTTTGTCGGTAACTGTGGTCGGCTTGTCAGTCGATTCTGATTGAAAGCCAATCCGACGCTTTGGCGTAGTAAGCGGTGCCATCAACTGGCGTATGGCAACGAAAACCTCTCGAAACTGAGCATCATACTTCCTCTCAAGCTGATCGAGTTTTCGCGCCAAGTCTTTGTGCGTGGCCAGCATCTCCCGAAGCCGAACAAAAGCCATGACAATTTGAACACTGGCCTGAACGGCCGTGGGACTATTCAGTATGTTTGCAGCCATGATGACCCCGTGCTCGGTAAAGGCATAAGGTAGTTTTCGGCGACCGCCGTGCTGAGAGCTTGATCTCGCAAATTGCGACATCAAATCTGTAACTTCTTGAAATATAAGTTGAAACATGAAGGCTTCGGGGAATCGACCAGGGTTCCGTTTTACCTGTTCGTTCAACCGGGTCGTTGTCACGCCATAAAGTTCGGCTAGGTCAGAGTCGAGCATGACTCGGAGACCCCGAATTTCGTGGATACGTTTTTCAATCACTGGAATTGGAATAAGGGCTTTCTGTGTCATAGGATCTTCGTATTCTCACTAATCGCCTTTACCCGTTCCGCCGGAGGAGAGAATTTCCACCCCCCGGTTTTGAAGGACTCGGCCGAGCTGCTCCAACCCGGTCTTGTCACTGACGCTGATCAGGGCCCGTTGAATTTTCGTGATTTTTGTGTGTGTGGGATCCATGGCGGGCGGGAAGATGCCACACAATGTGGGGTTAGAAAAGGGCTAAAACTTGCCCAGCGGAACGGCCGAAACCAAAGATTTAAGGTCGATTGTTCCTAGCTTGAACTGTCGGCAGTAAGGAAGATGATTCCGAAAATAAGTCCTACAAGCACCCCCGCGCCCAAAACCGCCAGCCCCACTTTTCCCGCGGTGCTTAACTCTCTTGCCTGAGAGGACTGAAAGTTTTGTAATTCTGATGGCTCCAACACACTTCCCTTGAGTGGGCCCCGCATACTTATTAATTGGCCAGGCGGGTTGTTGAAAGCTGTCGGTTTGTATTCAATATCTGCGTTCTCAAATTCGGCCAAGTGGAACCGGCCCGACTCTACCGAAAATTCCTTTTGGTCCACCAGACTATATTTTTCGAAATTCAATTCGTCTGCGAAAACCGTCAGAGGACATGCCATTGATATTACGAGCAAGTAAATTAACGGCGTTTTCATAGCGGCTCCATTCATTCATGAAATGTAGCAACCAATATGCCAGACTTTGGTGAGCACAAGAAGCATGTCAGGACAGCCTTACCTGACACTTCTCCCGTCAATTTCGTATTGGCTGATGATTACGGTTTTCGACAGCGGCGGAAAAGGGCTAAAACTTGCCCAGCGGAACGGCCGAAACCAAAGCTTTAAGGTCGTTGTCGGTGAATTGAATTCCGGCGCCGAAGAAGCCATTTTTCCCTTGGTTCTTGGTGGCCATGTCGTCCACGCCTCCCGTAAGCAGGAGGTACTTGTAAAGGACGAGCGTTCCGTAGGCGCGAAGGTGAGCTCGGTCGTTTATACGTCCAAAATCAAACGCTTCGAAACTGACGATGAACTTGTCGCGAAAGAGGTGGTAGTCGAAACCGATGCCGCCTTCGCTGCGAATCAAGCCAAAGCGAAACGTCGCATTCCAGAACCGTTTGGCCAATAGGAACGTGAAAAGGATGTCATCGTTGGTTTGGACCGTCTGCGTGTTGCTGACGACCGTTCCTCCCTGCGTGACGGTGGTGTTGACGACGCGCGTCTTTCCCTGCGGGGCGTCTACAATTTCAAACAAAATGTACTTGTCCGGCGAAGGCGCAATCGATATTCCGACCAGATTCTGAAGGGAGTCGCTGGAGAGAAGGTATTCGCCGCGATAACGGACCCCCAACGTCACCCGTTTGAACGTTCCCAGTGTATCGTTCACATTCTCCAGCGTGTCGTTGAGATTGTTGACCGTGGTGTCGTCGTTAAGAAGCTTCCCGACGGTTCCTTCGCCCCGGTCGATTTTTGCGACGATTCGGTCCAACGCTTCCATCGTGTGGTCGAACTTTTCGGTCGCCTTGGTAATGTTGCCATCTTTGCCGAGAGCTTCCCGCATGCCCTCAGCGACGTCTTGGAGGGCGACGAGAACCGTATGAATCTGATCTTTGTTTTCACCCGTGATGTCGCTCAGGTCGGTGGAGAAGGAGTCCAGATTTTTAACGATATGATCGAGCCGGCCTTGGTTGTCCCCTACGATGTCGTTGAGCTTTCCGGTCATGTCACGCAAATTGAGAACGACTTTGCCGAGCGCCCCCTGGGGATTGTCGGACTTGATGAGTTCCTGAATCATCGTGGCGGTGTCGCTTAAGGCCGAAGTGAGCTGGTCGATATCGCTTCGGGAATAGGTCTTCGGGATCTCGCCACCTTCAGGCAGGAGAGGATGATCCGGCGTTCCGGGGTTGAGGGCCAGGAATCGATCTCCCAGGAGACCGCGGTCACGGATCGAAAGAACGGAATTCTCGTAAACATTCACGTTGTCTTTCACTCGTATGGTGACCCGCGCCCGGTTGTTTTCCAGAACGATGTCGTCGACGAAACCGGCGGGAATTCCCGAGACTTCCACCGGAACGCGCTTAAAGAGACCGGAGACGCTTTCAAAATAGGCGTGATACCGCTTGGCCGCGCCGCCGACGGTGCCGCGGTCGTTTATTTGGAGCGACATATAGATGATGACCGCAAGGCCCAGCAGTGCGAAGGCCCCGACGGTGAATTCTGTCGAGAGCAGACGTTTCAAGCCGTCCTCCCGGCGCGGCCCTGCGTCTCGATGAATTGCCGGACGAACGGGTGGCGGGAGCGTCGGAATTCCGTCGGAGGAGCGACTTCCACAATTTTGCCCTCATGAAGCATGGCGATCTTGTCGGCCAGGTCATAGCTTAGCGCCAAATCATGGCTGATCAAAACCACCGTTACCTTGTGGCGCCGGTGTGTTTCCCGGATCAGTTCGGTGATTTGGCTCGTTATAATCGGGTCCAATCCGGTCGTCGGCTCGTCGAAGAGAAGGATTTTTGGATCGAGCATCAGAGCGCGCGCCAATCCGACCCGCTTTCGCATGCCGCCGGAGAGCTCGTTCGGGAGCTTCTCTTCAATCCCGACCAACCCGACCTCCTCCAGCATGGCGGTCACCCGCCCTTCGATTTCTTGGTCCGAGAGTTGCGTGTGTTCAAAGAGCGGGAAGCTCACATTTTCGAAAACGGTCATGTCGTCAAAGAGCGCGGCATCCTGAAACAACATACCGAACTTTCGTCGGATTCGATTCATTTCCTTGGAGGGGAGATGCGTGATTTCCTCGCCGTCCACGAAAATTTCCCCGCGGTCGGGATGGATCAAGCCGATGAGGTGCTTGAGAAGAACCGATTTACCCACGCCGCTCGACCCCATGATCGAGGTGATCTTCCCGTCTTCGATCGTGAGATCGACGCCGCTCAGCACGCGTTGTTCCCGGAACGACTTGAAGACATTTCGGATTTCGATCATGGCGACTAGAACAGGAGAGCCGTGAGAAAATAATCGGAAACCAAGATCGCCACGGATGAAATTACGACCGCTTGCGTGGTGGCGCGCCCGACGCCGGCGGCTCCGCCGTGGGCGTAGTAACCCTTGTAACAAGAAACGATCGCGATAATCAGACCGAACACCGCCGCCTTAAACATACCCTGAACGATGTCGGGGACATCGGCGTAGTACTGAATCTTTTGAACGAAGATCCCTTCGTCGATTTGCAGAAGCTTAACCCCGACGACGTAGGTCCCCAGCGCTCCGACAAAATCAAAGACCGCCGTAAGCAAAGGGAGCGCCACGACCGCCGCCAGGACGCGGGGGACGATCAAATAGTGCACTGGGTGAACGGCCAGCGAAATCAGGGCGTCCACCTGCTGCGTCACCTGCATCGTTCCCAGTTGAGCGGCCATGGCCGAGCCTGCCCGCGCCGTGACCATCAAGGCCGTGAGCACCGGTCCGAGTTCGCGGGCGATCGCGATCGAGGCCACGGCGCCGGTCAAGGTTTCGGCTCGAAAGAGGGCGAACGCCCGGCCGCTCTGAAGAGCGAAGACCATTCCCGTGAAGGAGCCGGTCAAAACCACAATAAAGATGGAGCTGACGCCGATGAACTGGACCTGCTGAAGAGCCAGCCGCCATCTCACGGGAGGAGAGAAAAGCTGAATGGCGACCTCTTTGAGAAGAAGGAAGGTGCTCCCCGCCTCGCTGATCCCCGAAGTGAACGCCTGGATCAACGCCAAAACAGCCCGGCCGATTTCCTGAACCGGCCCCCGGACGGCGGACGTTTTCACGCGGAGATCTCCTCCCGGACGAACAACCGGCTGACGCGGGCGCTGATACTCGTGAGGACTTCATAGGGGATGGTGTTCCGCGCCGCCGCGAGCTCTCGCGCGGTGGGAGCCCCCTCTTTTTCCGGCCCGAGCAGCGTCACCTCTTCTCCCGGTTGGACATCATGCCACTCGGATACATCGATCATGAAAAGATCCATACAAATGATTCCGGCGATACGGCAGCGCTTTCCCCGGAAGCCGACACCTACAGGGGCGTACTGTCGGGCGAAGCCGTCCCCGTACCCCGCCGCCACCGTGGCGATCTTCATCGGTTTCTCCGCCCGAAAGCCGCGGTTGTATCCCACACTCTCTCCCCTGGCAACGCTCTTGACCTGAAGAATAGGCGCTTTCCAAGTGAGGGCCGGCGCAAATCGCGCCGTTGGAGGGTCGGGAGAAGGGGGATAACCGTACAAGGCGATGCCCGGGCGCACCCAATCAAAATGAGCTGCGGGATGGAAGAGAATTCCTCCGCTGTTCGCCGCGTGGCGAATGAGCCGCCGGCCGAGCCTCCGTTCGAAAAAATCGATCGCCCGCCGAAAGGTTGCGATCTGTTCTTCGGTAAACGCTCGGTCCGAATTTTCCGATTCGGCGAGGTGGGTGAAAATGCCCTCCACCTGAATCTGAGGATGAGACGAGAGAAATAGCGCCGCAGCCTCCCATTCCGTTTGAGGCAAGCCGAGACGATGCATTCCCGATTCAATCTTCAAATGAATCGGAATCGCCGCGTTTTCCCGGCCGGCGTAATCCGCCATGTCCTCCAGACTTTGGATCGAAAATCCGGTCAGCGTCATTTGATGATGAACCGCCTCGGCGAGCGCCCATTTTGAAATGGCGCCCAAGCACAGGACCAGGCCGGAATAACCTCCTTCGCGCAGGACGATCGCTTCGGTGACGTCCGCCACGCCGACACCGGCCCCGCCGAGCTTTCGGCATTCGAGAGCGATTTCGACGCTGCCATGCCCGTAGGCGTTCGCTTTGACGACGGCGAGGATCTTCGATTCCGCGGGGAGAAGGCTTTCAAGCGCTCTCCAGTTTTGGGCGAACGCCCCAAGATCGATCGTGGCCCGGGTCGGCCGGACGTAGGCGCTTCGTTTCATCGGAGTTTCGCCAGTAAAGCTTGAATTTCAGCCGCGTTTTGGAAGCGGTTCACCGGATCTTTTTCGAGGCATTTCAAGATCATCTGATTCAAAACGTCCGGAAGATTGGGGTCCAGTTCTTTGGGGATCGGCGGCGGCGTATTGACGTGGTGAAAGCCGAGATCTCCTTTTTTGAACGGCAATTCTCCGAGGCACATCTCAAAAATGCAGATCCCCAACGAATAAAGATCGGTTCTGTGATCGATCGGCCGCCCCAAAGTCTGTTCGGGCGACATGAAGGAAGGGGTGCCGCCGACGATCGACTGCTCGCTCATCAGTTCCCGGATGACCTTGGCCAGGCCGAAATCCATGATCTTAATCGTCTGCTGTTTCGTCCACATGATGTTGTTCGTCGTGAGGTCGCGGTGAACGATGTTCTTGGAATGAGCGTACTTCAGAGCGTCGAGCAGTTGGCGCAAAATCTCCGCGACGCTTTTCGTCGAAAGCTTTCCCCGTTTCTTGAGAATGTCCTTGAGCGTATTCCCTTCGATGTATTCCATCGCGATGTAGTATTCGCCGTCCTGGGTTCCCAGGTCGTGCACCGTGACGATATTGGGATGGTTGAGCGCCGCGGCCGCCTTGGCCTCTCGGAAAAAAGTCTTGACCGCCTGCTCGTTGGCTTTGAGAGAACTGGGAAGAATCTTCAGGGCGACAATGCGATCCAGTGTCGTGTCTTTCGCCGTATAGACGATTCCCATCCCGCCCCGGCCGACCTCCTTGATCACGCTGTACCTTCGGGGAAGGGGAGTAGTGGAGGTGTGTGATAGCGCTTTGTCGCTGGCGGCGAAGAGTCCTCCGGAGGTGGGGATCAATCCCACCTTCGACATCCGCGTGAACGCCCGGTCGGACAAAAGTTTCCGGACGTTTTGGGCTTTGTCGACCGCGCTTCGTTCCACCAGGTCCTGGGCCAACATTCGCTCGATCAGTTCGAGCGCGTTTGTTTGGCTCTGCGTCTGATCTGAGACGACCGCTAAGTTGTACACGGTGTCCACATCGTCCGATGTCATCCTCTCCAAGCCCTTCAACGATTCCTCAAAACATTCCTTTGCCTTCATCGGATCCGCGAGATCGAGATGGATTTTTCCACGCAAGGACATCGCCTGGCTGTGATCTTTAACCCCGACCTGGATTCGATCGAGTTCGACCAGGGCCTCTTTCATCAAACCCCGCTTATGAAGCGATCTCGCCGCTTGCACGAAATCTCCCATCCGTTCCAGCAGGGCGACCTCTTGGGCCGGCATATTCGCCAGTCGATAACTTTCCACCGCTTCCCGCCACATCTGGGCCCGCTCAAAAGCCTGAGCCGCGCGTTCATATTTTTTCGACTCCCGATAGAGAGAAGCCGCCAGGGCATGTTCCCTCGCCCGCTCGTACATGGCGGCCGCTTTTTCCATCTCGTGCAGGTCGCGGTAGATTTCCGCCGCGCGCGAGAAATCGCCGGATTCCTGAAATTTGCCCACGGCGAGGAGCGATTCGCCCGCTTGAAAGAGCCGCTCTCCTTCGATTCGGGCGGCTGCGGCCTTATCCCCCGAGCTTTCCAGAACCTCGGCCGCTCGCTTCAAGTCGCCCGCCTTTTCGTACAGCTTCGCCGCCTCTTTGGCGTTCCCGGCTTTCGCGAAACAACGGGCGGCCTCTTCCGGCAATTTGGCTTCCAGAAAAAGTTCGGCCGCCCGAGCTGGTTTAGCGCCTCTTTCATACAGACGTGCCGCTTCCTTAAGCCATTCCTGATGTTCCGGTCTCATCGATACGAAGGCCGAACCTCCCGATTCTCGTTCCGCTTGTTGAAAGGCCTTATAAAGGGTTTCGGCGGCTTCGAGCGGCTTGCCCGTATCCGCCAGCAGCCGCGCGGCGGGCAGCCACTGTGCCGAGCGCAAGTACGCTTTGATCGCCCGGTCCATTTCGCCGTGCTTTAGATAGATTGCCCCCACTTCATCGGCTCGTCCCGCCTTTTCCAGATTGGCTTCCGCACGATCGAACTGTTTCCGGTCCAGGTAAATCTCCGCCGCTTTCAAAAAATCGCCCGCGCGTTCGTAAAACATCGCCGCCTTGTCCACCTGCCGGCGCCGCAGGTACACGTCGGCCGCCCGGCCGAATAGGTTTCCCTTCTGAAAGATGTCGATCGCTTGCTCCCACTGCCCGAGAGCCAAAAGCCGGTCGCCCGCCTGGGCATATTCGCCCGAATCGATGAGGGTCGAGATCTCCCGTTTCCCGTGCATGGAAGCCAGCCACGGGATTTTGGAGCGGAGAACCGCGCCCTTACTTCCCATCAGGAACCGATAAATGACGATGCCGGCGGCCAAGAGAACGAGAACCTGGATCAGGCTGTGAAGCCACGCTCGCGTCAGAACGAACTCAAGCGTCGAACGAAGCAACTCCAGTGCGCGGGCGGAGTCCACGGAATTGACACGCTAACGTTAAGGACTGGCCTTGACAAGTTAGGCTCCGGGTCGATACGAAGGCCGTGAGCATTCAACTAGGAGTTCGCATGGCCGGCGTCAATAAAGTGATTTTGATCGGAAATCTCGGAGCGGATCCCGAAATTCGCTACACGCAAGGAGGGGTACCGGTCGCCACGCTGCGCGTGGCCACGAGCGAACAGTGGAAGAACAAGAACGGACAGAAAGAAGAGCGGACGGAATGGCACCGCGTCGTGCTCTGGTCGAGGCTGGCGGAGCTGGCCGGTCAGTATCTTTCCAAAGGCCGCCAGGTTTACCTCGAAGGGCGAATCCAGACCCGTTCCTGGGACGACAAAGAGGGTAAGAAGAGGTACTCCACCGAAGTCGTGGCCACGCAAATGCAGTTTCTGGGGGGTCCTTCCGAGCGCAAGGCCGAGCTTCCGTCCATGTCGGAAGAACTTCCTCCGCCGCCCGAAAACCTCGGCCAGAAAGAGGAAGACGTTCCGTTTTAGGTCGGCTGGTCTCTATTCCAAATCGTTTGGAAAGCTGCTTTCCGAAGTTGGGGCGCGGCAGGTTGCGCCTTATCGCCCACGCGGATGGATCGTCTCGCCGCTGACCCTGAACAACTGGGACCCGGCCAGCCGGACGGCCCTCCGGCCGATGAGTATGATCCTGAGGTTAGAGAAATTACACGCTTCTCGATAGGGAACTGGACGGAGATCCTTAAAAACCCGACGCTTCTCAAAGTTGAAATCAACCGAGTCTGGAATGTCTATTTCGATCATGACACCGGGCATGCGAGGGCCCTCGCAACAGCGATCATCCGAGAGATGAAGAAACAAGGCCCTCAAGGTGACAAGGACTAGGATTTGTATTGATATTCCGGGTAGTTAGAGCTTCCGAAGAGATATTGATAAATTATCAATTCTTGATATAATGTCAAAGTAAGGCTTCAGATTGGCGCGACTCGAAAGAAGGCGCGGCGATGTTTGAGAGTAGGATCTTACCGTCTCGCGGATCCTCATATGAAGATCAGGATGTCTGTGCGGGAGATCGTCATCAACGACCTGTTTAACGTGGTTCAGAGTGATAGTTCGAAGATCAGCAGTGAGTGGGATGAAAAGCATCGGGAATGGCGATATTGCTTCTTGACCAAACGGTTCGAGGTTTGGGTCACTTTCGAAGCGCCGAGCCGATTGGTTTTTATTACGGCGATACGCTTGAAGCGCAATCCGTAAGGGAGGTTCGCCTTGGCCTGCTATACATGCGGATTTGAGGGAAAGTTCAAGAAGACAAAGATCGAAAGCTACCGGTACACGGAATGTGGCCTCGACAATGTATTCCTGCGCCATATTCCGGGGCTGCAATGTCCAGAATGCAAGATAGTGAGCGCAGATATTCCCCATCCTCTCCAGCTACACGAACTGTTGGCACAAATGATTGTCACAAAACCATTCCTGCTAACAGCTGGCGAGATCCGGTTCATTCGAACGCAGCTTGGATATTCCCAGGCGGACTTTGCGGGAAGACTTCAACGAAACCCAAGTGTTTTGAACCGTGTCGAACGCAAAAAGGAAAAGGTCAGCGCGGATCTAGACCGCCTTGTACGAATGGTCTACCTCAAAGAAAAGACCAGTCCAAAGCGGCTCTACGAGGAAGTCGAGAACCTAATTGGCGAAAAGCGAGAAGGTCAGCGGCCCTATCGTTTCCATACGGTAAAGAATGATTGGAAGTACGAGGCTCGGGCCGCCGCTTAACCTATGAAACATGGCGACAGTCTTCAAAAAGGGCAAGAATTTGGACGCTTGAGCTCATTCGAATCCTATGGAAAGCCGCTTTCCGAAGTTAGGGCGCGGCGGGTTGAGCCTTGTCGCCCACGCGGATGGGGCGTTTCGAAACTCCTGCGGGTTCGAGCGTAGCGACGCGGTCGGTCACCGCTACCACCTTTGCCTCACCGGCCGGCTCTTCTTGATAACCTAAGATTTCCTTGGAGTCCGGATCCAGGATCGGATTTCCCAGCGAAAAGAGACGGAATGTATCGCCGACCTGAACGTTTTCCGCCGTTCCGGCGTTTAGATAGAACTTCCCGTGGGTCACCGAAGCGATCTTGCCGGTCCAGGGGATCTTGTCCATCGTCAGGACGATTTGCGATACGGCTCGGTCGATGACTTCCTGTTCCGTTCCGCCGAAAGCCCGGGCGGTTCCGACGATTCGGCTCGTCTCGACGTCATACATTCGAAGCAGAAGGCCGATCGGTCCCTCGCCTGAATGCGCCGGATCGTCGTTCGGGCCGATCGATCCGGTCACAATAATTTGGGCGCCGACGATTTTGCCGACCTTTGCGCTCTGGTTCTTGTCGACCCATTTCGTTTCTCCGAACGAAATTTCGCGCAAAATCGCGTTGATATCTTTTCGCTCGATGAGAATGAAGCGTTTCGTCTGTGCCAGCGCATCGATCAGCTTTTCCGAGAATCGGGAAGAGACCGGTTCGCCTTCCGGTTTCATATCCTCTCGTTGGACATGGACGTTGGGCGCTACGATGTCGAGCGTGCGTTTCTGACCGAAGGGGCTGTCGGAAACCTTGAGATTGTCCTCGAATCGAGCGATTGCCACGCGTTTGCGAAGCGCCTTCTCGCTGACTACCTGCTTCTGTGTGTAGTCGAATCCGGTCGGAGCGGGGGTGGAGGTTACGGAAACCGGCGGCACCGCGGGGTAATCGATTTTCCCGGTATGGCAACCAGCCACGGACAGGGCGAGGCCTGCGATCAAGAACGGTACGAGCCTCATGGTCGGGTCCGTCATTTGGCGTTCCGAATCAAGACGCGGTAGTCGGCCGCCTTCGGATTGAGCGAGTTCTTTTGGTAGCTCGTCACCGTTCTTCGATGGAACAGAACCGGCTCCCAGTCCGTCTTTTCCACTTCGAATCCATCTTCGGCGCGAAAGATCACCTGAACGTCCGTCCAGACGTCCTTGTCCTCTTCGTTTTCGACTTCAAGTTTTACTTGGAGCTGGCCGCCCGGAAGCCGATCGGCCTTTTGTTTAACGATATTAAAGTAGTAGGTGAGGCCGTGGTCCAGAAGGAGGACCTTTTCCGTCTCCTGCGGCGCACTCTTCGTTGCCTCGGTCCGATACGGGCGGCCGCACGAAGCGGCGAACAGAACGGTAACAAAAAGAATGAAACTCCATCGACTCATGATCCACCTCCCTTGGTTTCCGTGTTTTCCAGTCTCCCTGTTCTTTGGCACGGACTGCTATGAAAAACAAAAATCCGGTCCGGATTTTCCGAACCGGTATCGGTGTACCAGACTTGCTCTTCGCCGGGAAGAGCGCGGCCCGAAGCATTGTAAAAAACGACCCGTACTCGGTGCTCTCCCGGGGAGAGCTGGGCGAATTGGACCTGCAAAAGGTCCGGAAGAAGCTCCCACTGGCGGACATCCGCCTGGGACTGGTTCGCCACGGCGAAAAGACCGGCGCCCAGCGCGACCCATCCCGCGGTTTTGTTTCCACGAGCCGCCTGATCGGCGGCGATCACCGTTGTTGCGATCGCCGCATCCCGGGCTACTCCCTTCGTGACCTGTACGGCGTCCTTTCCCGTCCTCCCCTGGGTCTTTGCTTGAGTTGTCAGATCGGCGACCTCGGTGGTTTTTCCGATCTCCACGTCATCGACAAAAATGGAGGCGGAACGTTCGGGATAGTCTCGTCGTTGCCAGTCGTCGAGACTGCCTCCGGGCCCCTTACGAATTTTGCGCGGTGCCTTGCCCATCTCCACCAAGAAGATCGTGTTGTTTTTCTTCAGTTTCTCCACTTCGAAAAGGGAATTATTGGCGTAACGAGCCTTCGCCTTTTCCAGCGCGATTCGGGCGTTGTCCAATTCTCCCATTTTTAGAGCGACCTTCGCTTCGAGGACGTAAGCGAGGGCGAAGTCTTCTCGGTTTTTCTCTTTTTGCTTGATGGCCAACACGGCCTTTGAAAACGCCGCCCGGGCGTTGTCGTAATCCCCGCGGTTGAAATAAAGAATTCCCGGATAGATCATCGCCATGGCTTTTTCAAAGGGCTCTCCCTTGAACACTTTGATCGCCTCGGCGCTGACCAAGCTCGCCGTGCCCCGTTCCTTGCCGGCGTCGCTCCACATGACCCGCTGGGCGTCCAGAGCCGCTTTCTCGGCCAGATCGTATTTGCCCGCGCGCATCGCCGCGCTCAGGAGCGCCAAGTTATAGAGGACGTAGTCCTTTCCTCCCTCTTTGACCTTTTCCTGGAACGTCTCGATCGCCTGGTCGTAATTGCACCGGTCGAACGCTTCCACCCCCTTCGCCGGCAGCTTCGTACTGCATCCCCACAAAAAACAACTAAGAATCGTTAGGATCGTCCACGCATGCCGGCCCCGAAATGATACGCGCGGGTGGCGCGACGGGGGCACGTTGACGAAGGTCGAGAGGATACCGTCGCGACGGAAGCCCGCGCGTTTCATTTCAAGAGACTGGATACGTGAATTACCGGTCGTACAGACCTGCTTGGCCGACCTTTTTCACTTCGTACTCATCTTCCCAAACGATGTCGGTCGACTCCGCGTCCGTCAGGCGGAAGGCATATCGGGTGTACGTGGAACGTTTCCCGCCCGCCTGCTTGTCAATGGAGGAAAGCTTGCCGGTCAGAAAGAAGTCGGCGCCCGAGCGCGTCTTGGACCCCGAGGTTCCCAATTCGCCTCGCCGTTTCGATTCACGTTCTCTTGTAATCTGTTCGCTGATTTCGCGGTCCAGAAAAGTCATTTTGCCGCCCGCATTCTTGAGAAGAAGCGTTCGCATTTTTTCAATGAAGAGATTCTTGTTGATGATTTCATTCGTCTCGTTTTTCACGTCGGCGAACGCGATGCGCGGGGGACTCGTGGAGTTGGAGATCTGCGGAAGCTGGATCAGGGATCGCGCCATGTTTTGAGCGACGGTGACCAGATCCTTGCTCGAGGTTTCGGTGTCCGAGAAAGGCTCGTCGCTGGCGACGTCCACCCGGTTCGTGCTGGCGACGCAGCCGAGCAGGCCGACGGTCATTGCAATCAAAACTGATCGTACGCTCTTCATAGGGAACCTCCTTGAGATGAAATGTAACGGAATTCTTCCAGCGGACGGGTCCAAAGTAAAGATGCGGATGAATCGGGCTCTCAGTACAGCACGTTAGGCAAGAGTTCGGGACGCTCGGTGTTCAGCCTTTGGGCGATTGTTTGGAGCCCGGTGACGATATATCCAGGTAGTACCGTATAGCAATCGTCCCTAAAGTAATCCGCACCGCCCCGGAGAGCCGCCGCTGACAAGTCGTTGTGTATGCAGGGTAATTCGAGGATCAGGCGGTTGCGGCCGCGATCGAACGTGAACGAAGGGTTTGGCGGTCCTTCCGAAGTCGAATAGACCCAGCGTATGCCGAGGCCGCACGGTGCCGCGGCGCTAATGACGGCTTGATCGCGGATAGTCAGCGCATGCCACACCATATCAAGATCCGCCATCAATCCTTTTTCGACAGCTTGCGTACTTTCTGGGGTGGAAGATCGGAATCTGTGAACCGTCTTTTCCCATCGGGAAGTATCAACCCGAAATAGCGCGGAATCCGGTGCGGCTGAATCGGGCGTTATCCAGTCCGGGAAATGGGCGACGTGAAGATAAAGCGAAGGATCTTGTCCAGGTTGGAGAAGGCAATCGGCGCCGGCGCGAGCAGCGTTCGGCACCAGAACGAAAAGCAAAAGAGCAACCACGGTTGAATGGGCGGTTTTCATCTTACGACCTCCTGCGGGATTCGTTGAAGGTCGGGTTCTTAACACCTTGCTGTAATGCGGCAAAGCGAAAAATGAAGTGTCAAACTGGCCTCGGAGCCTTCGCTATGGTAGCTCCTAAGCCCATGTCCCAATTCACGAGGGAGGATCTTCTCCATATCGCCGAGCTGGCGCGGCTGGAAATTCCGGAGTCCGAGATCGAAGCCAGACTTCGGGAATTCAATGAAATCGTGGCCTATGTCGAAAAGCTGAGCGAATTGAATACGAAAGGCATCGTGCCGACGTCCCAAGTGACGGAAGGGGCCGGCCGGCTCGGCACGCCGTTCGGCGAGGATATTCCCGCGCCCTCGTTCCAGCCGGATACCGCCGTTCAGAATGCGCCCGATCGCCAGGATCATTTCTTTAAAGTTCCGCGCATGATCGACGACACGACTACGTGAAATGACGAAAGAGCTTCAAGATGCGTCTCTTCTCGAGCTTCACCAGCTCTTAGCGAGCAAGAAGATCTCATCCCGCGAACTGACGAAGGGTTTCATGGACGAGATCCAGAAGCGGGACGAAAGGTACGGTTCGTTCCTCACAGTATTGCGCGAACCAGCGCTGCAACAGGCCGACGAAGCCGATCGTCGTTTGAAAATTGGATCGGACGTGACCCCTCTTACGGGCCTGCCCATCGCTTTAAAGGATGTCATCCTATCCAAAGGAAGCCGTACGACGGCAGGATCCAAAATTCTCAAGGACTTCGTGGCGCCGTACGACAGCACCGTGGTTTCCAGGCTTCGGGCCGCGGGCGCCGTCTTTGTGGGAAAGACGAATTGCGATGAGTTCGCCATGGGTTCCAGCAACGAGAACTCGTCCTATGGCCCTGTGAAAAACCCGTGGAATCTTTCCTGCGTGCCCGGCGGGAGCAGCGGAGGTTCGGCGGCGGCGATTGCCGCGCGAGAGATTCCCGCGGCGCTCGGCACCGACACGGGCGGATCGATCCGGCAGCCGGCGGCACTCTGTGGAATCGTCGGAATGAAACCGACGTACGGGCGTGTCAGCCGCTACGGAATAGTCGCGTTTGCTTCTTCGCTCGATCAGGTCGGCCCGATGGCCAAACGGGTCGAAGACTGCGCGCTTCTGTTGGAAACGATCGGAGGGCACGACCCGCTCGATTCGACCTCGGCCCAGGTTCCTTTGGGTTCATACCGGGACGAACTTCAACAACCGATTCGAGGGTTGAAAATCGGCGTGCCGAAGGAATATCTTCCCGCCGCTCTCTCGGCCGAGGTTCGCGCCAATTTCACGGCGGCGCTGAAAGAATTGGAAAAGCTCGGCGCACGGGTCGAGGAAATCTCCCTTCCCCACACCGATTACGCGATCGCCACGTATTACATTCTCGCCACGGCGGAAGCTTCGGCCAACTTGGCGCGATACGACGGCGTTCGTTACACGCACCGGTCGTCGCAGGCGAGGTCGGTCAAGGAGCTGATTACGAAATCGCGCACCGAAGGGTTCGGCGCGGAGGTTCGGAGGCGAATCATTCTGGGGACGTTTGTATTGAGCTCCGGTTATTACGATGCGTATTACCAAAAGGGCCAGCAGGTTCGAACGTTGATCCGGAAGGACTTCACCGATGCTTTTGCACGGGTCGACCTCATCGCCACGCCGACGACGCCGACGCCCGCATTTCCAATCGGAAGCAAGACCGCCGATCCTCTGGAGATGTATCTGTCCGACATATTCACCGTCTCGGTTCCGATCGCCGGCCTGCCGGGGATCTCCGTGCCGAGCGGTTTTACGTCGTCCGATCTGCCTCTGGGTTTGCAGCTGATCGGAAAACCGTTCGACGAAACGACGATCCTGCGCGCGGCAAACGCGTACGAGAAAGAGACCCGTTTTTACGAGCGGAGGCCGCCCCCATGAGCCACGAACGCACGTGCGAAGCGACGATCGGCCTCGAAGTTCACGCCCAACTCAAGACGCGGACGAAACTATTCTGCCGGTGCGAAAATATTTTCGGCCGGGAAGCCAACACGCTGACGTGCCCCGTCTGTCTGGGCCTCCCCGGCGCTCTTCCCGTTCTGAACGGAAACGCCGTCCGCCGGGCGATCCGGACGGGGCTCGCGCTGAAATGCAAGATCCACGAGCGTTCGATTTTCGCGAGAAAGAATTATTTTTATCCCGACCTGCCGAAGGGATATCAGATCTCTCAATTCTCCGAACCGCTTTGCACCGACGGGCATCTTTGGATCGACGGAAAAGAGGGGGCGAGAAAAGTGGGAATCATCCGCGTTCATATGGAAGAGGACGCGGGAAAACTTCTTCACGGCGACAACCTTCTGACGAAAGAGGGGAGCCTGGTCGACCTCAACCGGGCCGGCGTGCCGTTGGTCGAAATTGTGGGTGCTCCGGACCTCCGTTCCCCTGAGGAGGCGGTGCAATACTTGAAGAAGTTGCGTTCGATCGTTCGATACATCGACGTCTGTGACGGAAACATGGAAGAAGGGAGCTTCCGTTGCGACGCCAACGTGTCGGTCCGAAAGCCGGGCGAAAAGGAATTCGGCACGAGGGCCGAAATCAAGAATATGAACTCCTTCAAGCATGTCCAAAAGGCGATCGAATATGAAATCGAGCGCCAGGTGGATGTCCTCGAGTCGGGGCAGCGCGTCGTTCAGGAGACGCGGCTTTGGAATCCCGACAAGGGGGTCACGATCTCCATGCGCTCCAAAGAAGAGGCGCACGACTACCGTTATTTTCAGGAGCCCGATCTACTCCCCTTGGATGTCCCGCGAAAATGGATCAACGACATCCGTAACGATCTTCCCGAACTTCCGGACGCCAGACGCGAAAGATTTCAAAAGGATTTGGGGCTTCCGTTTTACGATGCCGACGTTCTCACGGCGGATAAGGAGACGGCGGACTATTTCGAGGAAGTTCTCAAGCTTTGCGGGAAGGCGGGCAAAGAAAAGGCGAAGAGCGTCAGCAACTATGTGATGGGAGAGATCCTTAGGATCGCAAACGAACGGAGCGAGGATGTCACGACGATCAAGATTCGTCCTGCGCATTTGTCCCAACTTCTTTCGATGATCGATTCGGGCGAGATCAGCGGGAAAATCGCGAAAGACGTTCTTGACGAGATGGCGACGACCGGAAGAGAGCCGAAAGCGATCGTCGCGGAAAAAGGGCTGGTTCAGATCACCGATGCCGACGCCATCCGTTTTGTTGTTCGTGAGATTATCTCGAAAAATCCGGGGCAGACGCAGGAATATCGAAGTGGCAAGGAGAAGCTGTTCGGATTTTTCGTCGGCCAGGTGATGAAGGCGACGCAGGGGAAGGCGAACCCGGCGCTGGCGAATCAAATTCTCAAAGAAGAGCTGACTCGTGGCGTTTGAAACGGTGACCTGGAAAGACGGCGCCGTCGTTCTTCTGGATCAGACGCGTTTACCCCAAGAAACGATCTACCACTCGTATAGCGAACCCCAACAGGTGGTTGAGGCGATTCGCACGATGATCGTACGCGGAGCACCCGCTATCGGCGTTACCGCAGCTCTTGGCCTCGCGCTCGCCGCAAAAAACCTGGCTCAAAAAAGCTTGGAAGCCGCCCGGAAGGAATGGAACGGCTGGACGTCTCGCTTCGCTACCGCCCGCCCGACGGCGGTGAATCTTTTTTGGGCGATCGAGCGGATGAAAAAGGTGTCCGATCAGTCGTTCAAAGATTCCAAAGGGTGGAGCGGAAAGCTTCTATCGGAAGCTCTCGTGATCCGCGAGGAGGATATAGCGGCGTGCAAGAAAATGGGGAAATTCGGCGCCGAGCTGATTTCAGACGGGGCCCGAATTCTCACGCACTGCAATGCCGGTGCGCTGGCGACCGCGGGATGGGGGACGGCGCTCGGCGTGATCCGCTCCGCCGTGGCGGCCGGGAAAAAGATTTCCGTTTGGGTCGACGAGACGCGGCCGTTTTTGCAGGGCTCGCGGCTGACGGCGTGGGAACTGGTTCAGGAAAAAATCCCCGCGACGCTGATCTCCGACAACATGGCCGGTTATTTTATGTCGCGAAAGGAAGTGGATGCCGTTATCGTGGGAGCGGACCGGATTGCGGCGAACGGGGATGTGGCCAACAAGATCGGAACCTATTCCATAGCGGTGCTCGCCCGGGAGAACGGCATTCCATTTTATGTGGCCGCCCCGCGCTCCACGATCGATCTTCGTTGCTCCTCCGGGGGAAAAATCCCGATCGAAGAGCGGGACCCCAAGGAGGTGAGGGAAGCGATGGGGCGGCCGACGGCTCCCGCAGAGATCGCCGCGCGCCACCCGGCGTTCGATGTCACGCCCGCCAGGTATGTCACCGCCATCGTCACGGAAGTCGGTGTTGCGCGGCCTCCGTACGTCGATTCACTGGCGCAAGTCATGGAAAAGAAAGCGTGAAAAATCCTTGATGAAGGAGAGGCAGAGAACTACCCTCGGCGCGGCAAGTGTCCCGGAGCCGGGACAGTAAATTCGGGAGGTCGGGATGTATCAGAAGACGGAAAAAATCTGGATGGATGGCCGGTTCGTCTCGTGGGGGGACGCGAACGTTCACGTTTTAACGCACACGCTCCACTACGGCGTCGGCATTTTTGAGGGGATTCGTTACTACGACTGCGGTTCGAAGGGGACGGCGGTGTTCCGTCTGCGCGACCATATGCGCCGATTCGACGAATCGGCCCGGATCGTGGAAATGAAACTGCCGTACCGTGTTTCCGATCTCGTGGAGGCCTGCGTTAAAACGGTTCGCGAGAATAAACTGAAGGAAGGATATCTCCGCCCGCTCGCCTTTATCACCGGCGCTCCGGGAATGGGGATCTGGGCCTACGACAATCCCATCAGCGTGGCGATCATCACGTGGGGGTGGGGCGCCTACCTGGGAGCCGAAGGGGTTACGCGCGGGATCCGGATGAAAACGTCCAGCTACACGCGCCATCACCGAAACATCGGAATGACGAAAGCCAAAGTCTGCGGCCAATATTTTAATTCCGTCCTCGCGAAGCGGGAGGCCAAGATGTCGGGATACGACGAAGCCTTGCTTCTCGATCCGGAAGGGTATGTGGCGGAAGCGACCGGCGAGAATCTGTTTATGGTTCGGGACGGCGTGGTTCGCACGCCGCCGCTCGGCTCCATCCTTTCGGGCCTCACGCGCAACACGGTGATGACGCTTCTTCGGGAGTGGGGAACGCCGGTCGTTGAAGAGCAGTTGACGCGAGACGATCTTTACGTGGCGGACGAAGTGTTCTTGACCGGAACAGCCGCGGAAGTGACGCCGGTTCGGGAAGTCGACACGCGAATCGTCGGCGCCGGAAAACCGGGGCCGATGACGCAGAAGATTCAGAACGCGTACGGCGACCTCATTCGGGGGAAGAACGACAAGCACAAAGAGTGGCTCACGTTCGTTTGATAGGGAGCATCGGCCGGTGAAATTCAGCCATCTTTTTGTATCGCTGCTTTGTTTGTCGTCTATGACGGCCTGTGCCTCCAAGAGAGAGCCAACCCAAAAAAGTTTATTTCCTCCAAACGTTCGGATCTACCGCAGCCCGGTGAAAGAAGTTTGGAAAGCAGTGACCGATACGGTTCAGTTCGACTTTCTAATGCCGTTTGAAGTGAAGGATGAAAAGGCGGGCCGATTCTCGACGGAAGTGGTGAGAGACTACCAGCCGTATCAGAAGAACAAGTTTCGAATTTCCGGCACACTCGTCTTTGACGGCACCGGCGTCGTAGTCACGCTCTATAAACACCAGCAGGTTGAGCAAAATGGGGAGTGGGTGACGGTCGCAAGCGATCTGATGTTGGAAGACAAGATTCTGACGATGGTTGCGAAAAAACTTCAACTCAAAAATCAGCCGAAATGAACGGAGCAGTCGCCCCTCGTGGGATCGTTGATCGGGTTTAGTTGCCCGTGTGATTAATTCGTAGACGGCGAATGGTAAGAGCGCGTCCCGTGGCGACATCAATCTCGATGATCGCGCCGCAGAGGCGGACGTCGCCTTTCCCGACTTCAAATTTCCCTTTTTTTTGCTGCACGAAACGCTCCAAGGCGAGATCGGTACGAAGGCCGATCACACTCTCGTAAGGCCCGGTCATGCCGACGTCCGTGATATAGGCGGTTCCCTTCGGAAGGATCTCCTCGTCCGCCGTTTGAACGTGCGTATGTGTCCCGACGACGGCGGACGCGATGCCGTCAAGGTACCAGGCCATCGCGCGCTTTTCGGACGTGGCTTCCGCGTGGATATCGACCACGACCACCGGAGTCTGCTCTTTGAGCGTTTTCACCCGTTCCATCGTCGGCAAAAAGGGCGAGGGAATTTCACCCATATGAACCCGCCCGATCGCATTAACGACGCCGACCGATGCGCCGCCCCGGCTGGGGCGGACCCCATGCCCGGTTCCGGGCATGGTGGGGGGGTAGTTGAGCGGCCGGAGGAGGCGCGGATCACTCTCCAACATAGCGTCGATCTCTTTCTGGTCCCGGACATGATTACCCGTGGTGATGACGTCGACGCCGACATCGAAAAGCTCCCGGCAGGTGGCGGGAGTTAATCCTTTTCCGCCGGCCATGTTTTCGCCGTTGGCGATGACGAAATCGAGCTTTTCTTCATCGATCAGGCGCGGAAGATGAGCCTCGATGACACGCCGGCCCGGTTTCCCGAACACATCGCCGATAAAAAGAATCTTCATGGGGGATTTCCAAGCCGGAGCTTGGCGAAAAATCGGTTACGTACGCGAATCGATCAACCGGAGGAGTTTCCGAGCCTTTTGCTTCAAGGACTCCCGGATCGATTCTTCCCGTTTCCGGATCTGCAGCAATTCGCCGGCCAGGTTCATAGCGGTCAGCACGGCGACCTTCTCCGCGGAAAGCGCCCCCGCCTTGTCCATTAGTTCCCGCATTTTCCCGTTCACCAATTTGGCGGTCTCCGTCGCGAACGAAGCATCCGTGTCGCTTCGAACGGAGTACGTTTTGCCGAGGATTTGAATGTCGGTGGTCGGTTGCGTTGCAGTGGCCATCAGGGAGCCAGAGTTACCGAGGCGGGCGGTCCAAGTCAAGGCCCCTATTTTCCACCTTGGTCCCGCCGGTCGAGAACGGGGTAGGAGAGTTTCGAAACGATCGAGTTTATTCGGCGGAGGTTCGAGAGAATGTCGAGATGAATCGACGACGTGTCGATCGCCTCGCGAAGGCCTTGATGGAGCCTGCGAAGGTGGTTTTGCCCCAGTTCTTGTTCGAGCAGAGCCAGATGGCTCTTGTGACGAATGACCTTCGAACCGAGTTCGGCGTCTCCAGTGGCCAGCGAAGTAATCGCAAGATGAAAATTTTCCATCACTTTCCGGTGAAATTCCTGGATCTCCGCCCATCCTTCCTTCGAAAACGAAACATTTTTCCGCCGTTTCTTTTTCGCGAGCTCCATCAAGTCCTTGTTGATGACGTCGCCGATGGACTCCAAATCGTGCGTCAGAGTGAGGAGTTCGACCTGGCGGCGCGCTTGAACATCGGTCAGCTGGGCCATATTCACGCGGGCCAGATAGAATTTGATCTCGCGGTCCAGGCGGTCCACCTGATCGTCCAGCTCTTCCAACCGTTCCATCGTTTCGGTCCCCCCCTCTTCAAAGGGAATGAGGGACTGCGCGACCATCTTTTGTGCGATTTCGGCCATGCGCAGGGTTTCCCGAAACACGTTTGCAAAAGCGAGGGAGGGCGAATCGAGCGATTGCTCGTCGAGATATTTGGCGCCGAAGCGCGTCTCTCGCGGTCGGGCCGGCACGACGATCGAAAGAATTCGAGCCGCCGTCGAAATCGTGGGCAACAGGATCACCGCGATACCTATGTTAAAAAGAATATGAATCGCCGCGATCTGGAACGTGGGAGAAGCGGTGATCCATTGAACGCGAGTGACCAGCTGATCCATGAAGGGAAAGGCGACCAGAACTCCGAGCACTTTTGCCGTGACATGGAAGGAAGCCAGCCGTTTCCCTTCGTCTTGGGAGCGAATTCCCACGAGAAGGGGCGCCACGCTGTTTCCTAAATTCGCTCCCAAAATGAAGGGAACGGCTTGCGTCACGTCCAGGATTCCGGAAGCCGAAAACGAAAGGAGAATCCCGATCAACGCGGCGCTGCTTTGAATCAGTCCGGTGACGAGGGCCGCGAAGAAGAGCGCTACGGAACGATGATTGGAGAGCGCCATTAAGATTTCCCGCACAAGGATCGATCCGCGGAGCATTCCCCCCGCTCCAGCGACCAGGCTTAGACCATAAAAAAGAAAGCCGAATCCGAGGAGTGCGCGCGCGTAGGTTCGAAGAGGGTTTGCCCGAAAGAAAAAGGTACAGAGAAACCCGACGATCAGAATCGACAACGCAATCGCGGCGGCATCGAGCTGAACGAACGACGCAAGGATCAGCACCAACAGCGTCGTTCCGACGTCGGCGCCTAAAACCATGGGCATCGCCGACCGCAGGCTCAGCACGCCGATTCCCGTCAGGCCGACGAGCATCACGGTCGTGGCGGTCGAACTTTGCAGAACGACGGTCATGAGCGCGCCGAAAAAAAAGGCCGAAAGGCGGTGCCGCGTCAGGCGCGTCAACCAGCCCCGCAGTTCGTCGCCGGCCGCCTGCCGGAGGGATTCCTCCGTCAGGTGAAGGCCGTACAGGAAAAAGCAAAGACCGCCGAGAAAGGTGCTAAACGAAAAGGTGGTCATACGCGAAAAAGTTCGCGGGCAAACGTGGCTGCGTCAAAGTCCAGAAGATCGCCCGGTTTCTCTCCGACTCCAATGTAGCGAATCGGTTGAGACAACTCCAGCGAGGCGGCCACCATGGAACCGCCTCTGGCGGTTCCATCGAGTTTGGTCACGATGAGACCCGTCACTGGCACGGCTTTCATGAATTCTTTGGCCTGCGATATGGCGTTTTGTCCGGTCGTGCCGTCCAGCACCAAATAGCATTCGTGCGGCGCACCCCGGCCGTCTTTTCCGAGGATGCGGACGACTTTTTTGAGCTCTTCGAGCAGCGGTTGTTTGGTGTGAAGCCGTCCGGCGGTGTCGGCGATCAGCATGGCGTTTTGACTTACCGCCTTCTGCCAGGCGTCGAAAACCACGGCGCCGGGATCCGCGCCCTCTTTCTGGGCGATGACTTCCGCGCCTACGCGCGTTCCCCACAACCGCAGCTGCTCGATCGCGCCTGCGCGGAAGGTATCCGCGGCGGCGAGAACCACCGGGATCTCCTGATCGCGAAATTTCTTCGCCAACTTTCCGGCGACGGTGGTCTTCCCCGAGCCATTCACGCCCAACAGCAAAATGGCTCCGGGCCTGGGCAATGGACGGGGCGGCAGATATTGTTCCGCAAGCGCTTTGACAACCTCTTGAACGAGTTTTTCCGTCACATTCTCGCGCGTGCGAAGCCCGATGGGTGCAGCCGCATTCGCAAGGCGAGCGACCAGCGACGCGGGCAGGTCGGCTTCATAAAGAAGCGCTTCCAATTCTTCCTTGGGGAATTTCTCACCGGAGGCGCGAGACAAGAGTGTCTTGAGCTTACTGCGCCAGCCGTCCGCAGTTTTGCCAAACATTCAGCGTGTCTTAAATTCTTCGGTGTTGATCTTGTACTTTTCGATCTTCCGCAAAAGCGTCTTTTTCGGGATATTCGTATGCGCGCTGGTCTGATTGATCTTTCCGTTAAACCGCCGCAACGCTCGAACGATGAAGTCTCGCTCGTATCTCTCTTTAAACGAAGGGAAATCGAGTTCCTCCGCGGCCGATCCATCGGCGCTCGGTGCGCTGACGGGAACGGGCGAAACATCGGCGGCCATCCCTTCGACGGGGCGGAGAGATTCCGGCAACGAAAATTCGGTGATCACCTTTCCGGATTCCAGAACAAAAGTATGTTCAATGACATTCTCGAGTTCGCGGATATTTCCCGGCCAAGAGTGGGTCTTGAGGCGGGCGAGTGCCGGGGCATCGATGCCTTGGATCTCCTTTTTGTGTGCGACGTTGAATTTCCGAACGAAATGCTGGACCAGCATTTCGATGTCTTCGACCCGCTCTCGCAAGGGAGGAAGGTAGATCGGGAGGACGTTGAGGCGATAATAGAGATCCTCACGGAACGTACCCGCCTTCATCATCTCCTCGAGATTCCGGTTGGTGGCCGCGATCACGCGGACGTTGGCTTCCACCTCTCGATTGGATCCGACCGGCATAAAGCATTTTTCCTGAAGAACGCGCAGAAGTTTGACCTGCATCGAAGGAGAAATGTCGCCGATCTCGTCGAGAAAAATCGTTCCGCTGTCGGCGAACTGAAACTTGCCGATCTTTCTCTGGTCGGCGCCGGTGAATGCGCCCTTTTCATGGCCGAAGAGTTCGCTTTCAATCAGCGTTTCGGGAATCGCACTGCAGTTAACGGCTACGAACCGTCCGTCTTTTCGAAGGCTGTTGAAATGAATGGCGCGGGCGACCACTTCCTTGCCGGTTCCGCTCTCGCCCCGGAGCAAAACGGCCGTGTCGACGTTGGCCAACTTCTCGATCAGTGTAAAAACTTTCTGCATGCCGCCGCTTCGACTGGAGAGTTTTGTTCCGGTCTCATCCGTGAAAATCGGCGCGGAATACGCCACTTGAGCGACCAGGTCGTGGGCCTTGAGCGCCCGCTCCACCATGTCTCGGATATCGGCGTGGCGGATCGGTTTTTGAAGGTAGTTATAGGCCCCTTCCCGCGTCGCGGCGACGGCGTCTTGAATGGTCGAATACGCGGTAAGAATTAGAACAATGGTCCGGGGGTCGTGCTTTTTGATTGCTCGAAGGGTGTCCATGCCTCCCATTCGGGGCATGTCCATGTCGAGGATAACGAGGTGTACGCCTCCGGCACGCACTTTTTCCATGGCTCCCAGGCCGTCTTCGGCCTCGTCCACTTCGTGAGGATCGGAGAGGGCGGTACAGAGCGATCGCCGCAATTCGGCGTCATCATCCACGATTAGAATACGGCTCACCGACGGGTTCCTCCGGCCGCAGCGTATAATGCGATGCGGCAACAAGTCAAGCTTCTGGTGCCACTTTGGCCCCTCGAATTGATTGCTTGACGTTTCGGCGCGATGCTAGGATAGAATGAAGAAAAAAGTCCACCAAAATCAGCTATTTGCGTTGGTGAGGGCGGAGTTGAGGCGCAACAATAGGCGGCGGTAATGAAAGAACTCGTTGAGATGATTGCCAAAGCGCTTGTGGATAACTCGGACGCAGTCCAGGTCGAGGAGGCCCAAGGGACTTACACGTGTGTCGTAAAGCTCCGTGTGGCGAAAGAAGACATCGGAAAAGTAATTGGGAAGAAGGGGGCGAACGCAAACGCCATCCGAACCATTCTGGACGCCGCCGGCGGAAAGCAGAACCGCCGGTATGTTCTTGAGATTCTCGAGTAACCGTTGCCCCTGACAATCTGGAGCGGGGGCCAAACCGGCGTCGACCGTGCCGCGTGGGACGCGGCGATTCGACTCCATCTTCCTCAATTTGGCTGGGTACCGAAAGGGAAAATCGCCGAGGATGGAACCATTCCAACACGCTACCGTTGCCGGGAGACGAAAGGGACCGACTACGTCGAGCGGACCGAACGAAATTTGATGGACGCCGACGCCACGTTGATATTGAGCTTTGGTCCAATGGGCGCCGGCACGCAGCTTACGCTCGAACTAAGCCGAAAACATCAGCGGCCGCATCTTTGGGTCGATCTTGATTCGATGGGTATGGACGAGGCATTGGAAAAGGGGCTCCAGTTCCTAAGAGAGCGGAAACCGGGAACGCTCAATGTCGCCGGGCCGAGGGGAAGCTATCGCGAAGACGTTTATGGAAGGGCGAAGGAGTACCTGACGGAACTTTTCGAGAGCTATGGCGTGAAGTGATCCTTGGCGTAGTAGACGTCGCGGTCGCGGCTGACGATCTGGGCCACGTATAGCTCTTCGATCATCCGTTCAATCTTATCCAACATGCTCTGGACAAGTCCCGCCTCGTTCCCCACGACCGAAACACCCAGCACAGCGCTTTGCCACGTGTCGTTGTCGCCTACCTCGGCGATCGAGGCGTTGAAGTGGTGCTGGACTTTGTCTTTGATCTTGAGCAGAACCTGCCGTTTGTCTTTGAGCGAATGGCTATTGGCCAAAAAGAGTTTGAGCCGGAGAATGCCGACGATCATTTCAATTCATGCCGAATCGTTTGAGATGGTAGTAGAGCGTCGGCCGTTTGATTCCGAGCTTTCGAGCCGCCTGAACTTTGTTGCCGCCGCACACGGAAATGGCTTCCTCCAACTGCTCTTTCGTCAGGTCGGAGGCATCGGCCGCCTGGACGGTCTCATCGATTCCGGGTCCCAGGACCAAATCTTCGGGTGCGATCGTATCGGCGGAGGCTAGGATCAAGGCCCGTTCGAGAACGTTTTCAAGCTCGCGCACGTTTCCGGGCCAGTCGTAACTTTTCAGTTTTTCCATCGCACTCTTGGAGAGTGCCTTTGCTGGAATCCCGGTATTTCGGGCCGCACGCGCCAGGAGACGGCCGGTCAGCTCGGTTAGATCGCCCATTCGCTCGCGCAGGGGAGGGACCCGGATGGGAAACACATTCATCCGGTAATAAAGATCCTCCCGGAACGTCCCGTCCTTCGACATTTTCTCCAAATCCCGGTGCGTCGCCGCGATCACGCGAACATCAACCCGAATTGTTTCGTTCCCTCCAACGCGCTCAAACTCTTTTTCTTGAAGGATACGAAGAAGGTTCACCTGAAGCTTGGGCGAGATATCGCCGATTTCATCGAGAAAGAGGGTTCCTCCATCCGCCGCCTCAAAACGTCCGATTCGTCGACCGACTGCGCCCGTAAACGCGCCTTTTTCATGGCCGAACAGTTCACTTTCCAAAAGTCCTTCGGCCAGCGATCCGCAGTTCACGCGAACGAACGGCTTTTCCCTCCGTGGACCGGCCGCATGAATCGCCCGAGCGACCAGTTCTTTGCCGACGCCGCTCTCGCCGCGAATGAGAACGCTGGAACTCGTAGGAGCGACTTTAGAGATCATTGCCACCACGCCTTTTAGGCCCTGGGCGGCGCCCGCGATTTCAGAAAAGTCGTACTGTTCCGCGATCTCTTCTTTTAGATAGCGATTGTCTCTTTCCAACTCGGCGAGCAGACGGCGGTTTTCAATCACCAGGTCGTATCGTTCGAAAGCCTGAGCGATTGCTTGGATAAGGTCTGGCTCGCGCCACGGTTTTGTGAGGTAACGATAAATCACCCCGGCGTTCACACCCTCCACCAGCGGACCTAGGTCGGTGTAGGCGGTGAGAAGGATTCCCACTCGGTCGGGATTTTTTTTGAGCGCTTTCTTGAGAAACTCAACGCCGGTCATCTCCGGCATCCTCTGATCGGCGACGATTAATGCAAACTCCCCGCCCTCCAGGCGTGAAAGCGCGGCGGAACCGGTGGTTTCGGTCTCCACATCATATTTGCCCCGCAAAACGCGCCGTAGCGTGGCGAGATTTTCGAGACTGTCGTCGACGTAAAGAAACTTTCGCGGCGTCATGAGGCGTCCGGAGGAGAGATCGGCAGTGTCACCGTAACCATGGTACCTCGGTTCGGTTCACTGGCAATGGTCAGCTTTCCTCCGTGCGCCGTCACGATTCCGTGGCAGACGCTCAATCCCAATCCCGTGCCCCCCGGCTTCGTCGTGTAAAACGGCTCGATCACACGGGAGAGTTGCTCCTTCGAAATGCCCTTTCCGGAATCGGCGATCGTCGTCACGACCTCCCGGCCGTTTGTGGTCACCGTCATATCGATGGTTCCCTCGCCTTCGATGGCTTGGATAGCGTTCAGAAGTAGATTCAGAAACAGTTGATGGATCGGCCCCGGCGCGCCTACCAGATCGGGTACCGGTTGAAAATCGGTTTTGATTTTGATCCCCTCTCCGGTCTGGGCACGTAAGAGTCGGAGCACGGAAGCTAAAACCTGACCCACGTTAAGAAGCGTCTTTTCGGACGCAGGAGGTTTCGCAAAGGCCTTCAAGTCTGAGACGATATTGACCGTATGCTCCGCGCCTTTCGTGAGGTTCGAAAGAAGCTCCGGAAGATCCTGTCGAAGAAACTCGTAATCGGCTTTTCGCTTTAACTCATCCAGCTTCGAGGAATCTCCCTGGGACTCCACGAGGGAGACGAGGGAATCTCCGTATTTCTTGAGGACTGGGAGATTCGACAGAACGACGTTCATGGCGTTGCCGATCTCGTGCGCCGTGCCCGCCGCCAATTGCCCCACGGCTGCGAGCTTGGTGGCTTCCGTAAGTTCCGCTTGCGCCTTTCGAAGTTCCGCCGTTCGTTCTTGCACTTGGGCTTCCAATCGATCCACGAGAAAGAGATTCGCCCGGAACATGGCGAATGCCACGGCGACGGGAAAGAGGGCGCTCAGGGGAGCCATCCAATGCAAAGGAATCGGGACGTCGAACATAAAAACGAGCCAGACACCCGCGAAAATGGCGCCGAAACCGGGAAGAAGAGGGATCAACATCAGCCGGCACTGTCGGCGAACCTCTTCCATTCGATCGTAAAATGCCCGCCACGCCGTTGCCCCCAGCCACACGACGTAAGCTAAGGAAAGGTAGAGAAAGAGAATGTACTCAAAGATCTTCCACCGAACGGGGTCTCGGTCGAAATAATAGAGATAGGGCAGGGCCAGCAGCGCGGAAATACCGTAGAAGATGGACGGGACAAATCGGCGGCCGGGAGAACTCCATGGTCGAGGAAAGGCGAGACACAAGTGTAGAACGCTGGCGGGGAGGACCGAAAACGCCGCCAAGAGTAAATATCTCAGTTCATATGTGGTGTGAAAATCGTAAGCGGTCAGAAAGTATATGGCCGTGGAGAAGCAATAGGCCAAGAACGCAACAAGGCCGGCGGGCGCCGGATAGACGAGCGCGGCGATCATGCCGATCAGCCAAAACGCCAATCCCGTGGCGAACAGAGGGGTGAAAATCCGAAAGACGTCGCGAGCGGGCAGAGGAGAGATCGGTAAAGAAACTTCCAACGGACTTTTCCCGTGCGAGATTTGCGTTTGTACCGCTCCCAATGGAGCACCTTTTTCGCGGAGGAGTCTTTGCCAATCGTCGGCGCTTGAAAGAGGGCCGCCGTCGACCGAAAGAACGCGGTCGTGGTACGTGAGCGCCAGGGCGCCACCTTTCCACTCCGGTTGAGTGAAGGCGCCGATGAAGAGATTATGGAACGGCAGAATTCCAGCGAATGGCATTTGAACCGTCGTGAGGGCTTTTTGAAGAACATTGCTCGAAAGAAGCAGGCCGCCCCCAAGGCAGCAAAGGATCAGCAGGTTTCGGACTGACGCCATACGCTTCATACGATCTTATTTCAGGAGAGCAAGAAGCGAACCAGGAAATTTAAATACGATTTAAGGAAAATTAATTCGCGCTGACAGGAATCCTGACACCTCTTTAAACAAACCTGACACGCCTGACACCCCCGCCAAGCCTGAGAAAGCCTGGCATGCGAGTTGCTGAAGAGTGGGGCATGATGCAAATGAACAAAAAGGTATTTTCCTTCCTCATCGCAACGTTATTTCTGGCCGGAATTTCTTCATCGAATGCCGCGGAGAAAAGACCGGTCGAAAACCAGAGCACGAGTTCCGCGAA
>DATDPG010000119.1 GCA_035292885.1 Bdellovibrionota bacterium
AAGGCCATGCTCGTGACTGCGCGTGGCCTTGGAGGATCCCATCGTGCCACCCAACGCCATGCCTGCGTGAGGCCCATCAAGTTTGGCCACCAATAAAATGGTCGAACGCTGGAATCGCGATTCTTTCGTTCATTTGTTTCGGAGCTCTCATTGGATCAACGCTTCTCGCAAGTGAAGAAGAAAGGCTGGCTGACGGGGAGAAATTGAAGGAGTTGGTGGATGTTCCCCATTCGGCCTTGAAACGAGGGGTCGTGCGGGGAGTGTTCGACGGGACGATCGAGGAAGTCTGGCAAGTGGTCGCCGATTTTGACCGGCAGGCGGAATTCATGCCGCGCATGACGGTGTCGAAAGTGCGGGAGCGAAAGGAGAATCATGTCTTTCAGTATGCGGCTCTCGATATGCCGTGGCCGATTGCGGACGTGTCGTACGTCGTGGACATCGAAGTCCAGGAGCACCGCCGACAGCTCGCCTTTGTGATGGTTCCGAATTCCGGTAAGGGAGTTCGAAATTTCAACGGGTCGACAAAATTGGAACCGTTTCCCCGAGACCCCAAAAAGACCTTGGGAACGCTCACGATCTTCTTTGAGCCCGAGAGGTGGTATCCCAAATGGATCATCAACCTGGGCACCAAATCGACGCTTGGAAAGGTCGTGGATGCCGTTCGGCGCCGTCTTCGCCAGCAGCAGGGGAGCAAACACGATTTGAAGTGAGCAACCATTAAGGTAGATTGCCGCGGATGGATCGGCACGTTAAGCCGCGCAGCGGCGTTGAGGGGGAGGCTCCGGCGGCTTTGCCGCTGGAGGGGGCGACGCGAGCCCCTATGATCGACACGCCGCTGATGCGGCAATACTGGGCGATTAAGAAACAGCACCGGGACGCGATCCTCTTCTTTCGTCTGGGTGATTTTTATGAAATGTTTTTTGAGGATGCCGAGGTGGCGTCCAAGATTCTTGAAATCGCCCTGACCTCCCGGGACAAAAGTGCCGACAATCCCGTCCCTCTTTGCGGCGTTCCATACCATAGCGCCAATGGTTACATCTCCCGCCTCCTTGATCGCGGGCACAAGGTCGCCATTTGCGAACAGGTGGAAGATCCGAAATTGGCCAAAGGAATCGTGCGCCGAGAAGTCGTGCGAGTCATCACACCCGGAATCCGCACCGACGAGGAGGGACTTTCGTCGAAAGAAGCCAACCCGCTCGTTTCTGTCTGTCGGGACTCGAAGAGTATCGGACTCGCGTGGATGGACGTGAGCAGCGGCCATTTTGAGGCGACGTCGTTCGATCGTCCGGACCAAGCGCTGGAAGAGGTCGAGCGGCTCCGGCCCCGCGAACTGCTTCGTCCGGAGAAAGCGAAGGGGGCGAATTCGGAGTCTTGGCTTGCCGACGATCGATTTGAAAAGAACGGTGTCCGATCGGAGCTTATTCCGGAATGGGTGTACGAGAATGCCGATCGAAAACTATGCGAGCGTTTCGGCGTCGCCTCCGTGATCGGTTTTGGAATTCCCGAATCCGGACCCGTGGGCGGAGCGGCCTATGCGCTTCTCTATTATGTCGAAGAGGCGAATCGAACGTTGCTTCCTCACCTGACGCCGCCGAAACCCTATCAAACAAACGATTTCGTCGGTATGGATCGGGCGACGGTCGAAAATCTGGAGATTTTTCGGGAGCGAAATGCCAATGCACTTGGAAAAGAGAGATCGCTGCTTGGGATTCTGGACGAAACCGAAACGGCCGGGGGAGGCCGAATGTTGCGGGACTGGCTCCACTTTCCGCTCCGAGATCTTGACCGAATCCACCGCAGGCTGGAAGCGGTCGGGCAGCTTGCCGAACGGGGAGATATCCGGGAGGAGCTTCGGCGCCTTCTGGCCCGGACCCACGACGTGGAGCGGATCGTGGGTAAAATCGCCGGCCGTCGCGCGAGCCCGCGCGATTGCGCAGCTTTGCGGGCTACGCTGACGCACGTTGTGTCACTCCGGGATCTTGTCGCTTCTTTGGACGCCGGATCCTTCTCCGGGCTTCGGGAAAGGCTCGATCCACATACCGCCCTTCGCACGCTTCTCCACCAGTCGCTGGCGGATGAACCTCCCCTCCTTCTAAAAGACGGCGATGTTATTCGAGATGGATTCGATGCCGGTCTCGACGAGCTTCGAGCTCTGACCTCCGGAGGTAGAGATTGGATCGCTCAACTGGAAGCGACGGAGAAAAAGCGAACCGGGATCTCCTCGCTTAAGGTCGGATACAACCGAGTTTTTGGTTACTACATCGAGGTGACCAAGACGCATCTTCAAAAAGTTCCCGAGGATTACATCCGAAAACAGACACTGGCCGGTGCCGAACGTTTTGTGACTCCCGATCTAAAAGAAAAAGAGACCCAGATTCTGGAGGCGGAAGAAAAATTAGCTCAAGTCGAAGCCGAACTTTTCGACCGGCTCTGTCGCACGATCTCGGAATCCACCCGTTCCCTTCAATCTCTGGGTGCCGCATTGGCGGAGCTCGACGTTTACGCTTCGTTTGCTCGGGTCGCTACACAATACGATTACGTACACCCGAAGGTTACGGACCGAGACGAGATCCGGATTAAGGCGGGTCGTCACCCCGTCGTGGAGCGCTTTAGTTCGGATCCCTTTGTGCCCAACGATATTCTTCTGAGCGCCGGCGAGCGCCAAATGCTGATCCTCACCGGCCCCAATATGGCGGGCAAGTCGACGATTATGCGGCAAGTAGCCTTGATCACGCTTCTGGCTCACGTGGGCTCCTTTGTCCCCGCGGAGGCGGCGGAGATCGGGCTGGTGGATCAAATTTTTAC
>DATDPG010000120.1 GCA_035292885.1 Bdellovibrionota bacterium
TCCAACAAAGCGCCTCAACCCTTTGTTTGGACCAAGACCGCCGATCAGATCCTGGAGAAAATCGCCCGCTACGCCTCCGGCACTCTCCAGGCTCATACATGAAAAGAACTATCGCGAATTCACTGACTCAGGACACTAGCCTGGATCCGACAATAAATCTCGATAGAAAACACGCGCGAGCGCGTCAGCCGTGGCTAGGTGCAGCCCGAGTGAGCCAGACAGTGAAAAGAAACGTACTTACATTTTGTAAGCTCAAGACACCCTCCGTTCATCATTCATTTCGCGTGCATATTTTGCCATTGCCTCGAATGGAATTTCCATTCGTTCCGGCTTCCAATATTCGCCGGCCTCGAGAACGCTTTTGTGAATTGCGATATCGACGTTCATCTGAAATTGAACTGATAGTCTCTTTGCAACAAAGTTCCGAATCGAAAAATCATTGGTTGCGGAGCCAATCGGATTATTTCCGATGTCCTCCCATTTTTTCACTGCTGCCGCGCTGACACCGAAATGATCACCAAAGATGCTCATGCTCTCGCTCAGGCAGTGCCTGAGAAGCCGAATTTCCTTTCCTGTTAAAAATGCTGGCTTTACCAACACCAAGCGGGCGATCGGAACGGAAAGTTACATCGCGTCTTCCATTGCCATCAAAAAAGTTCTTAACGAATCCTCTGTCGGCGTTCAAAATTCTTTATGAAACCTTGCAGGGTGTAGTCCGCGTCTTGAACCTCATTACATTTAAGGGTGTAACGACCCCGCTAAAATGTATATGTAATCGTAGTCGATGCGGTCCCTGAACTGACGATTACCGTGTCGACAACGGACTCGGCCCCTCCGGGAATAAAGAAGGAGATGGAACCGTTCGTATCCGTCGTCGGCGAACCGCTATCGGAATAGCCATCCGTTCCGGACACGCTATACGACACACCACATCCGGAGAGGGCCGGGAAAATCGTCGCGGTCACGGTGACGCCCTGACCCGGGGCGGGATCCGTCGGACTTGGGTTGGCGAACACGCCCGAAATATTCCCGCACGTGGCGCCCTCCGGCGTTTCCGGCGCATCGGTCGTACTGGTTTCGTCGATAGCGTCCTTGACCTCGGCGCCCTCCGCGCCCGCGGCGATACATTTGACGCTGATGTGCGCGCCGGTTTCCCCGACGGTGATGGTTTTCACAATGGGCGCACAGCCGGGGATGTTGATCGTCACTTTCCCGGTTCCCTGAGGCAGGGACGTCGAGGCGATCGCGTTTGTCGAGCTTCCCGCCAGCGCGGCCTCGCGCGACGAGAAGTTACAGGTCTGAAGCTCGCCCGATGCCGCCCGAAGGCGATTCGAACTCGGCGCCGTGCACCAGTCCCAGACCAGCCCGACCACAACGCCGACACCGATCGTGACTCCGGTCGCGGCGACGACGCCGATCGAAATCGGCGCCGCCGCGATGGCCAATCCGGTGACGACGGCCGCGCCGCCGCCCACCGTGGCCGAAACGCCCGTACGGAAAGCCGCCGCCGTAAGCTCCTTTTTCGCTTGATTCATGCAGTCGTTCGCTTCGTCCTCTTTCCCCGCATCCAGAAGTTCCTTGCACGTCTTCCCTCGCGCGTTCCCCTGTTCGATGAGCTGGCCGATCTGGATCGCAAGCTGCGGATCCGCCGTGCCCTGAGCCCGGATCAGCGGCCGGGAACTCGATTCAATCCCGGCGTCCGAGAGATAATTCTCTCGATTTTGGACATACTGTTCGTACCCGTCCTTAAATTGTTGAGAAGCCGCCAGGTATTCGTTGAGCTGTGTGAAAAGCTCATCTCCGGAAGCGGCCGACGGATCAAAGTTCTGGAACGCCTGTTCCTTCTCGACGAAATCGAATGTCGTCGTACTCATTTGGTCTACGCTTTCGGCGACGCTGCCGGCGCCGTCTCCGCTGCTGCAGCCGGCCCCTGAAAGGCCCAGGCCCAGGATGAGACCATAAGAGATGAATTGTCGCGTATTCATTTGAGTTCTCCTTTTCTCCACAGGTGTTCGGACAGCATTGTTCATGAAATTCAACATCGTTTCAATGTCTTTCCGCTTCGGATTGCTTTACGGGTCGGTCTGAAGGTTGGTGATACGGAGGTTCCCGTCGGAATTACGAACCTACATGGAGGTCGGGTCTTGGCGGTGGCGGAAACGCCATGCGAAACCGGGTAAAGGGTTTATGTCCCCCAATTTCGTAAACTTAAGGTTACACTTTAAGATCCATCGGACGCCGTAAAACCGAAGGAATCACTCCGTGGGATTCCGCGCGGCGTTTCCCTATAATAGTAGTATGGAAATGGGCCCGGGTGCGACGACGTAAGGGCTCCGTTTTCAAAAACGAGATGAGTACCCGTTGGTTGAAGCAGTGTTTACCCTCGTTGTGTGCATTCGCATGCGCGCTGACTATCTTTCCATCAATATCCTCCGCCCAATTCACCGACGTCACAACTAAAACCGAGCCGTGGTCTTCTGGGAACTCCAGAATTAAAGACATTCAGTATTCCAGCGGAAGCGGTCTCTGGGTCTTCGGAGGAGTGAGCGGCGCGTTGGTCACAACGACTGACATGGCGAATTTCTCCAATCGATCGAAAAACATCGCTACCGGAGGACAAGACATCAATTCCTTTGCGACCGATGGAACGATATGGGCTTTCGGGTTGAGCACCAATTCCCTTTCTCCGAAACTGAAAACCACAACCGATTTCGTGAATTTCACCGACCGAACCAGCGCGCTCGATATCGGACCCTACCTAATATATTCACTTAAGCGAGGTGGATCCATTTGGGCGATAGGCGCGGAGATCGGCAAACTCAAAACCACGACGAATTTCGAGAATTTTACAGATCGGACGTCCGATCTGAATTTCACTTCCACTGTGGGCGCCATCGGAACAGACGGCACCACGTGGGCATTTGGCGGGTCGGCCGGCAAATTCAAAACCACCACGGATTTCGTTACTTTTTCGGACCTGACCGCGACGATCAGCATGGGAGGCGTGGCTATTCAGTCGATTGAGTTTAACGGGACAACGTGGGCGATCGGCGGGGAGAACGGCAAACTCAAAACCACGGCCAACCTGGCCAATTATACGGACCGAACATCGTCCCTCAACATCGGATCACCGACTCCGGTCAGTGCCATTGCAACGGACGGCACGACATGGGCATTCGGCGGCCAAAACAAGCTCAAAACCAGCATAAATTTTACGAACTATACCGATCGGACATCGGCAGTGAACCTCGGCTCGTCGACATCGTTGTATGCCATTGAAGTGGGTGGAACGACCTGGGCGATCGGCGCAACGGATGGAATTCTTAAGACCACCACGAATTTCGTAAACTTCACGCAGCAAATTCGCACTTCGTTTGGGGGGACGATGTACTCCGCCGAGACGAACGGGACCACATGGGCCGTGGGAGGTAACGGCGGCGAGCTCCACATAACAACCGACCTTGCGACCTTCAGCGATCGAACATCCGCCCTAAACGTGGGGGGAGCGACTCGAGTCACATCGATCAAACAGAATTCCGGAACGTGGGCGTTTGGAGGCTGGGTCACCGGTTCCAACCTATCCCAATTGAGAACAACCACGGATTTTACCAATTTCACCGATCGGACTTCGAATCTTAATTTCCCAGGAATTCCCAATTACGTGGACTCGATCGCCGCGTCGGCGGTAACGAATACGGGAACCAAGACATCCGGCGCCGATACGGGGAGTTTCGCCGGCGGCTCGCAAGGCCGGGACGGCGCAAACGGCTTGTACGCCACAACCACGAGCGGCGGTATCACGCACGACTACAAGACCTTCAGCTTCGGCCTCTCGTCCGAGACAGTGCGAGGAATCGAAGTCGCCTTGACAGGGAGTTTCACGGGAGGAAACCCAACAACCTCGGTGGGACCGACAAATCCGACGGCTCATGACACCACCTTAAGCAATTGGGCCGCTACAGGGAGCGCCTACACGAGCAACGGTTCCTACGCCACTGTTACGCCCGGCGATGTTGCGTATTTTAAAACATTTGGATTTTCCATTCCCAGCGATTCCGAGATTACCGGCATCGTGGTGAGCGCCGAAGGGAACAAATTATCCGGGGGAGCGGATATCGGTCTGAGCGGAGACCTATCAAGTACCGGGTGCTCGGGAGCATTTACGACCGTCGCGTACCAAACGACAGCCTGGACAAATCCCGTAGGTCCACCGGACGTTACAAAATCACTCCCCAGCAGTGGGAGCACAACGGATCTCTGGGGACGATCGGCGAGCGGATGGGCCCCCTCCGACTTCAATAACGGGAACCTCTGTGTGAAATTGACCGGCGTCAAAATCAATACCGGCTCGGGTCCCACCGGTCAGATCGATGCGGTCTCGGTCGCGGTGTACTACCAGCAGAAAAACGCTCGTTTTCAGGCACAGTTGTTTCACAATTCAAGCGCCGGGTTATCGGCGGCAAGAACATCGTCTCTCTTAAGCAAGGGAAATTCGACGTCGGTGCTGGGCGGGGCCACCGATCTTTGGGACCGAAACTGGTCCGCGACCAATGATCTCGGGAGTGCGTTCTACGTTCGATTGACTTCCGTCCTCGACAGCGGGACGGCCCCCACTTGGCAACTTGATAACATCACCGTCACGGTTTACTACGACGGCTCGACCCCTATTTGGTCGGTGGGAGGAAGCGGTCTTAAAACCACAACCAATTTCGTCAATTTCACGGATCGATCCTCCAATATCAATATGAACGGCGGGCTTGTACTCTCATCGGACACGGATGGCTCGGTTTGGGCATTTGGCCTCGACGGGTATGCATCCTCGCCGTTAGTGTCCCTAAAAACGACGACCGACTTCGTAAATTTTACCAATCGAACATCCGCGGCAGGCCTATCACAAATCTTTTCAATGCGACAAGGCACGGCCCGAACCCAGTCCGCCTCGACGCTCCCGACGGCTTCCGGAACAGGAACTTTCTCCACGCCGAATAACGCGTGGGACGGGATCGACAATACGTACGCCACAACGACCACAGCGGGCGCAACGCAGGAATACACTACATTTAGTAGCTTTGGGCTTCCTCAGTTGCAAACAATTCGCGGCATTTCCGTTCAACTGGAAGCCAGTTACTCAGGGGGCGTTTCTCCCGTACCGCAATTCAAGGTGGAACTCTGGCACAACTCGACCGGCGCATGGAGCGCGCAGAGTCGAAATACGTCAACATTGGCGACGACGGATGCAAACTACACGGTGGGGAGCGCCGGGGAAATGTGGGGGGAGACCAGCTGGGATGCGACGGCCGACCTCGGTTCCGCATTTAAGGTCCGCGTCACTTCTGTACTGAACAGTGGGAGCGCGCCCACGTGGCGTCTCGACACAATCAGCGTGACCGTCCACTACGATGGATCGACCGCCGTCTGGGCGTTGGGTGCGGATGTAGGAGGATTGAAAACCACGACCGATTTTGTGAACTTCACGGATCGAACTTCGGCGGCGGATTTAAGTAATTTCGATGTGACCGAGATTTCATTCAGCCAAGGGGTTTGGGCGATCGGAACCGAAGGAAGCCCTGGAATCAGCGGGCAGTTTAAGACGACGGTCGACTTTGAAACATTCCAGGATCGGACATCGGACCTTTCCTTCGGACTCGGAACATCGATTATGGCCTTAACATCCGTAAGCGAAACCTTTTTGATCGGAGGCAATCTCCATCAGCTCACGACCAACGGAAGCAATCCCCTCGCCGTCACGCTCGCGTCGTTCGACGCGCGGGGGTACGACGCGGAAGTGTGGGTAAATTGGCAGACCGGGAGCGAGATCGACAATGTGGGGTTCAATTTGTATCGTGCCGCCGAGGGGGAAGGGTCGTGGACATTGCTCACGCCCAGACCGATTCAAGGCCTCAACACCACGGACATCGGCGGAAAGTATCTCTATCGGGACACGGATGTCGAAAACGACCAAACGTACTTCTACTATTTGGAAGACATCGACCTCTTTACCGGCGGAACGCTGCATGGCCCCGTGTCGGCTCGGCCGATGGCGTCTTTAGGGCCGCCTCGGGAGCTCTCTTCGGCCGAACAAAGTACGTACGCCGCCATCGTCTTTCCGACGACGAGACTCTCGGCTCCTCTCTCGTCCCGACCTTCTTCTCCTCCCACCGACGGCTTGCTTCATGCCTCGGTGGTCAGTTTGTCCGGGAACCAAGCCACGATCGAGCTTTGGATTCCGGAAGGAACGTATGTCGATTCACGCTTTTCAATTTCTGGATTTGGTCAATTGGAGCTTCCCAACCGACCGATCGTTCCCTATCGAGGCGTAATCCTCGGCATTCCTTGTCGAGAGATCGCGTCGTCGTCCATCCAAACGCTGGAAGAAGAGACCTATTCTCCCATTTCCTTGGCCATCGGAGAGGCGGCGGAACTCCAAGACGCCGAGGGGAATATTGTTTCGACGTCCGATGTTCCCTCGCTCTGGAGTCAACCGGGGGGCTCTTCGGGCCCTTATCCGTCCCAGTACCTCCACGTCGGCGCCCCTCGATGCGTGGGAGAGAGCGGCCACGTGACGTTCAATCTGACGCCGATTCGCTATACCTCGCCGACGCTCGTTCAAGCCCGGCATCTTCGCGTTTATTTGACGCTGGGAGCTTCGCTCAAATCGGATCTTTCGGGCTCTCTTTCTCCCGTTCAGGATTCGCTCGCCCAAGATTCCTTCAGCGTAAAGCTCTCGATTGCCAAGAGCGGGATTTATAGCGTTCCAGCCTCCGAGCTTTCTTCCGTCGGCTGGAATCCGATGTGGATACGGCGGGAAGAGATCCGGCTCTATCGCGCCGGAGTTTTGGTTCCGATTCATTGGATCGGCGCAGAAAGCGGCCCGATCGGAGAGGACGGAATCCTGGAGTTCTACGGTTCGTACGATGAGCGTCGCCACGCTCCGGAGAGTGTCTATTGGCTCTCGATTCGACCCCAAGACGTTCCTCCCACCGGTCACGTGGATGGCTCGCCGAAGGTTTCCGATGCTGAGGCGGCGCTCTGGACCCGCTCTCACGCCGAAGTCAATCGTCTCTATGCTCCCGCTTTTCGCGGAACTCCTTCTTCGGACCGCTTTTTCTGGCAGGCGATTTACTGGATTCCCGCGACCGCGACCCGGCCGGTCACGGCGATTCATCCGAGTGTCGCCGTCTCGCTTTCGTCCATTTCTTCCTCGGGAAGCGACGCGCTTCTTCGTTACACCGTCCAGACCGCGAGCGATGATTTACAAAAAAGCCCCGATCATCACCTCCGAGCCTATGTAAACGACACTCTCCTCGATGAATTCACGGCCGACGGATTTCAATCCATTACGAGAGAGCTCTCCGTTCCTCCCTCCTCGCTTCTAGAGGGGACCAATACGTTCTACGTTGAAGAGGTCGGAGATGTGAGTCCTCTCTTAGCCCGGACGTATCTCAACTGGGTCGAAGTCGACTACGAGCGTCTCCCTTCCTGGGACGGATCGGGAGAGGTAAACGTCTGGGTGAATGAAACCGGGACGGCCTATCTCTGGGGACTCCCTCCTTCGAGCTCCATCGCACTCTGGGATTCCGCCGATCCCGCCCAACGGCTCTCCAATTTCTCCGTCGATGAGAACGGGAATCTTTCCTTCCGAGCGCTCCTGGGCCATCGCTATACGCTTTCCTTGGCCCCCGCCTCGGTCTCGCATCTGTGGAACAACCTCCGCTCCCGTCTCCGAGAGTTCTCTCCCACCGAGACGCTTTATATTGCGTACAAAGATTTCCTCCCCGCCGCGAATCGCCTCGCCGCGTATCGGAGGAATCAAGGGCGGTCGGTCACCGTCGTCGATGTGGAAGATGTCTACGACGAGTATGGGGATGGCTCGCCTTCCGATGACGCGATCACCGCTTTTGTTCAAGACTGGAAGCAGAGATTCGGGAACGATTTCTCTCTTCTCCTCTGGGGAGATGCTTCGTTCGATCCGCACAACTACCTAAATCAAGGATTTGCCGATTACGTTCCCACCCACCTGGAGTTCTTACAATACTCCGAGACCGCCTCCGATCCTCTGCTCGCTTACGGAAGCGAAGAGATCGATGGCCGGATTCGAGTGGGGAGAGTGCCGGCTCGCACCCTCCTCGACGCTCAGACGTTGGTCGACAAGATCCTCTCGTACGAATCCACGAGCCCCGATCAAGAGTGGCTCAAAAAAATCACGTTTGTTTCGGATCAGCCGACACAAGCCTGGGAGCAGGTCTTTGAAACGTTCAGTCGGGATCTTGCCCAATCGCTCCCCGCTCCGTTTGAAGGGAGGGTCGAGCTCTCCGGTCCGGAGGTCAAGGAACACATTGAGGCGTATTTGAACGAGGGAACGCTTTTCATGAACTTCTTCGGCCATGGCGCTTACGCGTTCTGGGGAAGGAATCAGGCGCTGACGATCGACGATCTCCCCGCTCTCACCAATGCGAACCAATTAACCACGATCACGGCGCTCAACTGCTTAAACGGCTACTTTATCGATCCCAGAGCCACCGCCCTTTCCGAGGCGATGCTTCTAAAACCGGAGGGAGGAGCCGTGGCGTATCTTTCGAGCTCCGGCTTAAACGAAGTCGGACCCTTAAAGCTCTTCGGTGAAAACTTCTATCGAATCGCCACGAATGAAAATCCCGCTTCCTTGGGCTGGGCGATGGCCAAAGACGCAGAACAACTCGTCGGCGTGGACCACACCCCGCAGCTCCTCTCCACCATGCATCTCTTCGGCGACCCGGACTTACGACTCCCGGGAATCTCTCCTGCTATTTCTTCCAACCCCTCCACCGTCGATCTCTCCACGACCGGAGAGGGGCCCACCAGCGCTGCGCTGGGAACTTCCCCCACTTCGGCCGAGGAAGCCACACCCACCGTCGGGTGTAAAAGCACCCAAGCCACACCCGTGGATCTCCTCTTCGCATTCACCGCGGCACTCCTCCTCCGGCGCCGAAAGCGACTAGCTTTTCTTCAACGAGCACGCCCAAAAGGGAAAGAAAGAATTAGTGCGTTCCAGGAATCCGATAAATGCACTGAATGTGGATAAATTTTTGATCGTGAGACATCTCGACTTCGTTGGGATTCTCATAGGTGAGGTGAACGTTCTCGATTACGCGCGGAGGTTCTTGTTCACCCGGTTTGAGCGACGGCCCGCTCGCTGGTCTTACCTCCCGCTCGATCTTCGCCAACCGCCATTCGGCCGTTTTGAGGCGCAAGACTTCCGGGTGGAGGGCGATGTCGCACCGGCTACTTTGGAGGATTTCCGCAAATTCCCGGGGTGTTGTGCCCACTTGGACCACTCCGTCGCCGGGATCGAATGCTCGCGCACTTGGAACTGGCGCGCTGCATATGGCAAACGCCGCCAAAACCGAAAAAATGATTCTCATGATAAACCCCCTGCCAATGACACGAAGCATACATGTCCCTTTGAACTCCGCAACCTCGGCGAATCCGCGGGGCTTGTGACCACCGGTGCGGCGGCTCCGGAGGCCTTGACCTCCCCGGCGGCTTCTTTGTAGAAAAGAAGGATCAATATGGCGATTAAGGTCCTGATCCCCACGCCACTTCGCGTCTATACGCAAGATCGCGATTCGGTCGAAGTGGGTGGGAAAAATATCGACGAGGTCCTCCTGGGCCTGGCGGAGAGATATCCCGAGCTCACGAAGCACTTGATGAACGACAAGGGAGAGCTCCGGCGTTTCGTTAACGTTTATCTCGACGACGAAGATGTCCGGTACAATCGAAGCAAAGATGCCCGCCGCGAAGAAGCTCTCGATTCTCATCCCGGTCTATAACGAACGCCATACCATCCGGCGCGTGGTCGAGGCCGCGGCCAACGCGCCGCTCCCCCCGGGGGTCGACCGCGAGCTGATCGTGATCGACGACGGATCCGTCGACGGAACCGAAGCCGTATTGCATACGATCCCCCGGGGAATCTCCTACCATTTGTTCCG
>DATDPG010000121.1 GCA_035292885.1 Bdellovibrionota bacterium
TCCAACAAAGCGCCTCAACCCTTTGTTTGGACCAAGACCGCCGATCAGATCCTGGAGAAAATCGCCCGCTACGCCTCCGGCACTCTCCAGGCTCATACATGAAAAGAACTATCGCGAATTCACTGACTCAGGACACTAGCCGTCGGTGACAATGATCCGCCATTCGTTCACTACAAAGCAAAACTGTCGGAATTTCGAAGAGCTGCCGACGGATCTTACCTTCCACCTGGCGCTCTTCCAGCAGCTTCAAGAAACGTATTTCGTAATCATGCCAACTCCCATTACGCTTCTTGTAATCGTTAAGCAGATCGTGCGTTGGAGCGAATAATGGCTCGTGAATGTACTCAGCACCGGCGATCTCCTTTAAGAAGTAAGGGAGATCTTCCTTTTTCGTGAAGCCAGCAAGTTGCGAGGAGTTGTTTAGACGGACGTCAAGCAGGCGTTTCACGCCCGTGCGCTTCAGTGTCTCGAAGAACTCTGCCGCCGTCCTCTTTGTGAAACCGATTGTATAGATCTCCATACGTTCTCCTCTTGGGAAGCGAAAAGCGACTTTTGCCCTCTGTCACGTAATCGCCCCTCTTTGGCCTGCAGTTCCTTCTCGGTCTCAATGCGTCCATCGCCTCGAATATGATTGACTGAGATCCCGCGGGTGGCGAGCACGCGACTTACAAGTAGACGTCGGTGGCAGTTCGTCGGATCTTCCTCACTGCAAAGGAGCGCAACGCGGTACTTGCCAAGACCTGTTTCGAGACGTGCAATAGCCTCCAGAAATTGTGGAGATTCAGCAAGGCGCGCGTATAGAACGTGCCCTTCCGAATCGTAAAACTCGTCTTCCGTGGGTCGACCACCAAGTTCCTCGCCCATGAACAGGTATTTGATTCCAATGTTGGTGATTGCCTTCTCCAAAGCCGGACGGTTGAAGTGCGGCGAGAATCGCGAGTAGGGTTGGGAGCGAGCGTCAACCAGGACTTCTATTTCCTGCCGCTTTAAAAGTTTGAGGAAGATATCGAGCGAATGATTAGAGTGCCCGATAGATAACAGGCGGTTCACTCCCCTCTGGTTGTGTTCAATCATTTGCGGATCTTTTAGTCACTATAGGAACCACCCGTTCATGCGTCAACCTGGTTCACCTCAAAAAGGACAGCTCTCGTCCTGCGAATTTAAAGAAAAATAGTCGCCCGGCTGTGCGGAAGGTGCGACTTAAAAATTGCGACAACTCGGTCGCAATCAATAATTATTTGTGCTCATATTCCCTGGCACAGAAATTGATGATACTGAAGCTATTGAATTCCAAATTCATCGGGAGGTCTTTATGAATCGATATGTTTCCGTGATGTTTACTTCGCTTCTGTTGTGTACGTCTTTGGCTTTGGCGGATGCAAAAGTGCTTGGGAAGAAAGAGGTAAGGTTGGAGTCTCCAAACGAGGTTCGGTTGTGGTTGGCGGGCCTGGGAGACGGACCAGTTTTGGCCTCCTGTTCCAAAAGAATCTACGAAAATAAAACGATTTCCGCGGGTGTTGTGACGGGCGCCATTATTCAGAAAATCCATGGAGTTGAAACAAAGACTAAGACTCCAGCAATGATGTTTGGGGATCTTTCCAGTTGTTGGACCACCTACGACCTCGAAATTCAAATTGGTGAATCTCCTGACGACGTTAATAACGTTCGGGTTCAATGTGAGGCGTTTCTAGCTTGTCCGTAGAAAACGGCGAGTTCCATAAACCTTTAACACGCTTCTTAATGACAAGCGCGTCGTTACTAGCGTTAGCGTTATGCACTCCAATAAACGCCGCTCCGGCGATGAGACGGGTGATGCATAACTACGAGATAAAGTTCAAAAATTTCGTGTCGGATACTTCGGGAATTCAGAAAGAAATCATTGAGTTCCTTCGAAACCGAAATATATCCGCTCAATGCTTCCATATCGACACCCGCGCAGACTTCGTCGTACTTGTCACGCGCATTCCCATATCCACCGATGATGAACGTGAACTTACCAGGAGTGTCTGCACGGTTGCTGGAGAGCAGCAATGTTCGGGGCAAGTCCTTCGTTCAGATACAATTGTTGAGAACTCGTCTCTAGTCTTCTGGAGAAATCCAGACGACGAAAACCCTCGGCATCGCGTTGGAAGATACTTGAAAGGGCCCTCGCGACGATCGCACGTAGCAGGTGAACTCCCGCTCGCCGATGTTCATCAGTTACCCCGGCTATCCAAAGCGTGTACGACATCCGAAGCCTATCCTTCCATGAGGCGCACGGATGAAATTCTCAATCTCTTCAAAGATCTCAAGCTCGAACCCGTTCTTTATTCCGTCTGGCTATCGGAAAAGAACGATGATGGTGTCGAAATTTATAATCTCAGGCTGGGTGAGTTGGACCTTCGAGAAAAATCACAACGGAATTGAGAATCCACCGCCAACATCCGACACCATGCACATGGTAACGCCGTAGTAACATCGTCACTGAAAACGGGTGAACTGGCGTGAACTCCACCGAACTCCAAAAATGGCTATCGGTTTGATATTGTTGATTTCCCGAATCGTTGCAACCTGTTACGGAGGCCCATTTTCTGGCCCCCCCTCGGCACCACCGCATGAACCCGACGAAGCTCATTTATTTGGAAGATGCGTATCGGTTCAAGGGGGTGCCGTAATTCTTTCTTTACATCCGACTACAGACGGCCGATACGAAGTCGTTCTCGACCAAACACTCTTTCATCCGCAGGGCGGCGGCCAACCGTACGATCAGGGGGAAATCTCATCCGACCAAGAGAAGTTTTTCGTGGAAGAAGTCCGTTTTCGAGACAATGTTGTCGTTCACATCGGTCGGTTTTCGGCAGGCCCATTTTCGGTGGGCCAGAGTGCGCAGATGGCTGTCGATGAGACCCGGCGCGCGCTCAACCGCCGAAACCATTCGGCGGGGCATCTAATCGACTCGGCGCTGACCTCCCTCGGAGTCTCGCTGGTGCCCACGAAAGGGTTTCATTTCCCCGAAGGTCCCTACGTGGAATACCAGGGGATCTTTGCGGAGAATGAGCGGGAAGCAATGCGCGAAAACCTCGAGGTCGAGGCAAATCGTCTGGTGCAACGAAACTTACCCGTAACCTTCCGGACGGAACAGATCGAAGGAAAAAATGTCCGCATCGTGACGATCTCATAAAAGGAACTTTTAAGAATCTGAGGGTCGTATCGGTGGTGAAATGCGGGGGCTAAGAAAGACGGGCTGGTAACGAACTGGGGGTTGGACGCTCGTAGAGAAAGGCAACGGACGTGATGGAGAGAAGGGAGAGAGGGCCGAGGCCCT
>DATDPG010000122.1 GCA_035292885.1 Bdellovibrionota bacterium
TCCAACAAAGCGCCTCAACCCTTTGTTTGGACCAAGACCGCCGATCAGATCCTGGAGAAAATCGCCCGCTACGCCTCCGGCACTCTCCAGGCTCATACATGAAAAGAACTATCGCGAATTCACTGACTCAGGACACTAGAAGCTGCAAAATCCCTTGCGTCACAGCCACGACGCCATGCTTCGGATTCCGACCCGTCGCAAATGCGTTCGGCGTTGGATTCGGAATAATGTAAACGCGAGGCATCGAAAGGCTTGCTTTGGTTACGAGGCCTCGAATGATTGAATAAAGCTCCGGAGCCTCCGCTTCCGTGACTTCTTTGGCGTGGTACATCGCCAAGACAATCTTGTCGCTGAACCAATAGGAAAAGAAATTCATAACGACGGCGAAGCCGAAGGCCATGACCATCCCTTGCTGCCCGCCAAGAGCCCGGCCCACATAGACGAACAGGACGGTCAGTAACGCCATCAAGAATGTGGTTCGAAGCACGTTCATATCGACCGTCAATATAGGAACACGGAAGCTTTCTGTCTAGAGGCTTGGCCGCTTGCGTTATTTCTTTGCATCAAGGAACATTTTAATCAGATCGATTGGAAGCGGGAAAATGGTCGTCGAGTTCTTTTCGGCGGCAATTTCCACCAACGTCTGAAGATACCGCAGCTGCAGGGCTACCGGGTTTCTTTGCATGACATCCGCAGCTTCGGTGAGTTTGGCGGAGGCTTGAAATTCTCCTTCGGCCGCGATGACTTTCGCCCGCCGCTCCCGTTCGGCTTCCGCCTGTTTCGCCATGGCCCGGCGCATTTCTTCCGGAAGATCGATGTGCTTGACCTCCACCAGGCTCACTTTGATGCCCCAAATGTCGGTCTGTTTGTCGAGAATGATCTGAAGCTCACGGTTGATTTTGTCCCGTTCGCTCAGCAATTGATCGAGGTCGTGCTGGCCCAAGATGGAGCGGAGCGTGGTCTGCGCCAGTTGACTTGTGGCATAGAGATAATCCTCCACCTGAACGATCGCTTTTTCCGGTTCAACCACTCGAAAATAGACGACCGCGTTGACTTTTATGGAAACGTTGTCCTTCGTGATCACGTCTTGCGGCGGGACGTCGAACGCGATCGTTCGCAAACTGATTTTCATCATTTTGTCGATCTGAGGAATGATCCAGCGAAGCCCGGCCAATTTCGTCTTTCGAACTCGGCCGAATCGAAAAACGACGCCGCGCTCGTATTCCATGATGATTCGGACGCCGCTCAACAAGAACAGCGCTACGGCCAAAATGTAAATTCCGGATCCAAGATTGAAGGGCATTCGATTTCTCCTTTATGCGTTTGTTCGTTTCACGTGAGCCAGTAGGCCCGTCGTTTTAATGATTTCAACTTTGTCGCCGACATTGAGTTCTTCGTTTGACGTGGCCGTCCAGTATTCCCCGTTGACGAAGATTCGGCCGTCTCTCCCCGGTCCCAAGGCTTGGTCCACCACCGCTTGCGTTCCGGTCAGCCCCTCCGCCCCGGCCGTTTGCCGGGACGCGAACGTCCCCCGCAGCGCGATCCCGATCAAGAGGGCGATGGTGCCGATCGCGAGCGACGCACTGACGATGATGCTGCGAGGAACCCGAAGATCCGTCTGTGCCGGATCGAACAGAAGCACCGCTCCGATCACGAACGATATAATCCCGCCCACGGCGAGCAGCCCGAACGACGTGACGTAAAGTTCTAAGAGCAGCAAAACGAATCCCAAAATCACAAGACCTACGCCGAGCACCGAGAGCGGCAGCACGCTGGTTGCGATCATGAGAAGGAGGATGGCGATTCCACCGGTCACGGCGGGCAGGATCAGACCGGGGTGAGACATTTCGATGTAGAGGCCCATTCCGGCGATTAAGATCAACAAGAACATGATTGTCGGATTCGCCAGCCAGTTCTTAAGTTTTGTATAGAAATCGAGATTTAAAGGGACGATCTTGGCGCCGTTCGTTTTCAGCGTGTGAGTGCCTTCCGCTAAGGTGACCTTTCGGCCGTCGATTTGCTTGAGCAGATCCTCCTTGTTCTTGGCGATCAGGTCGATGACCTTGAGCTTGAGCGCTTCGGTTTCGTCGATGGCGGAACTTTCGAGAACCGCCTTCTTTGCCCATTCGACGTTGCGATTCCGTTGTTTCGCGATCGTCTCGATAAACGCTCGGGTGTCCTCCTCCACTTTTCTCGCCAAATGCTTCCCGCCCGATTTTTCCGGATCGTCGCCCGTGGCGGAGATGGGATGAGCGGCTCCGATGTTCGTGCCGGGGGCCATCGCAGCGATATGAGCGGCCATCGTAATGAACGTTCCCGCGGAGCCGGCGTGCGAACCGCTGGGGGCCACGTAAACGATAATGGGGACGTTCGTATTCAGGAAAAGCTTCACGATGTCCCGAGTGGCGTCGAGGAGACCGCCGGGGGTGTCCATTTCAATCAGAAGCGCCTCCGCTTTGGTCTCCTTCGCTTCGGATAAGGCTCGCTCCAGGACGGATACGGTTCCTGTGTGGATCGTGCCGTCCAGCTTCAATTCCACGACGGTTTGTGCGGAAGCGATCGAGGCAACGGCGAGCGTACCGAACAAAGAAAGGAGGGCGGGCCATCGAAGCCTAGGAATCATGGGCGAGTTCCATAGCCTGTGGCTTAAGCCTTGTAAAGAACGGAAGCCCTACGGCTGGAGAGAACGGAGGCGATCGTGGCCGTTCTGGCGCCAGGTAAAGGGCGGCGATTGAAGTCGTCCGAAAGGAGAGACCTCTTCCACGGAGAGCCGCTCTCGGACGTCACGAAAAGTCGATGTGTTGAAGGCCGAATGCGGCAATGCGCAGCTCCCCAACATCTTTGAGAACGGCTTCAAGAAGGACCGAACCTCCCCAAACGTCTTCACACCGATCAATTGTAGAAATCCAGGCGTCGAGAACCAGCGAGGCTCCGGCCTTTTCATCACGGCCGCGGTAAGTTGCGGATGCATGTGAAACCGATTCACGTCGACCGGATCGAATTCGTTTTCGAGTTGCCGCCAAACAACCTGGCCGAGGTTTCGAGGTATTGCATTCCGGCGCCATCGTTTCGCAAGTTTACCTGCAGCGGTTTGAAGCCGATCGACGGCGGTGGCCAACCGAGCCGGTGATGGATCCAGAAAGAATAGAAGCTGGGGGGACCGGCAGCCCATCTGTTCCCAAATGAAAATGTCTTCGACAAAGGCTGCGCTCTCTTCGTCGGACAAATCAATTTCCGCCGGAACAATTCCGAAACTAAGTCGCGGTCCATATTCGACAAAGGGGACGCCCGGCGGAACCCATTTTTTCAAGCGATCGAGTGTGGCATCCGAACCCTGCGCCGCAATAAGCGTTGCTTGGGAGAAAAGGAATTCCGTTTCCGAATCGTCGTCGGAAGCGGTTTCGACGACGGCCGCTTGCTGGGCCAATTGATGGTCAATGTTTCGCAAAGATTTATGAAGGCAGGCCAGCAGGTTCCCGCCTCGGGAGGAGACTCGATGGATCGCCGGAATTCCGGCCAAAAGCGAAGCATAAAATCCGAATACACCCGTGACGGGTAAATTTCCCGCGTAGACTTGAACGGCCAGTCGGCCCGACCGCCAAGGCCTGCCTCCTGGCCACGTTTCCTCGGCGGCATCCCGGAGGAGCGGGGAACGGAGAGCGTCAAACGTTCGATTCAGGCCTTCGGTGATGCCACCGGGCGCCCAACCCGACTGCAACTGAAATTCTTTTTCAAAAGATCTTCGCTCCGGTAAATCGGCGGAACTCCACCGAGCGGTCAATTCGGATAGGGAAAGCAGCGTTCGTTCGAACGGCAACTCAGAACTGGATCGCAGAGTCGTCTTTAATGTACCTAAGCCTGCCTGATCTTTTCGACGATTCAACGATGCGGTCGGAGACGAAGATACCAAGAGGGAACAGCCGCGAAGTTCGGATTCCGAAGCCCGCCCGAGGATCTCGAAACCCTCGGCGTTCGCTAGCCCCCAATCCCCGGTGAGGATGGCCGAAACGGATCCATGATTGGCCGAATCAAAAACGGCGATCATCCCTTCCTCTCCCTTAGTCACCGGCTGAAGCGTGCCCGGGTCCAAAACAAACACCGGGCACCAACTCGGAAACCGATAGATCATTCGGCCCGACCTCGGGCGTCCCCAGGCGGAGGAGGTAAGTTCGGTCATCCCGTATTCACCCAGGAAGTTTTCCTCGGAAATACTTAGAAATTCATACGCAAGCTGCGCCAAATCCTTTTCGTTGGGGAGATTACGCTTCCCTTTTCGTCCGCCGGTTTCAAAGATCTGACTGCCGGCCAGAAGTTTCAGGGTTCGATTGTTTTGTTGCAGATGCGCGAGCCAATCGGCAAGCGCCGTCGTTGTGCTTGCTATGAAGAGAGGACGATTTTGCTCTACGGCTTTACGGCAAGCTTGCTCCGCCGCTTTCAGATCGATACAACCATCTTGAAAGGCCGAAACCGACGTTGAAAAGCATCGTTCTCCCAAACGCGAAACCATATAAGCCAGGGAAGAGTCCGGTTTTTCTTGAGTCGCAGGAACGAGAGAGAGAAGGGCGATTCCGGCTGCGCGAACAGGCGTAAGGGTTTCAAACGAACGGAGTGAAGCTTCTTCATAGAGATTGAAAGCGCTGTATTCATGTGATCCACGTTTTTCGTCTGTCGTTCCGGTGGTCCGAAATGTCGCGATCGTCGCTTCCGGCGGAAATGAAGCGATTCGGCCGTAACGAAATCCAAGCGTCGGGAAAAAGGGAATATCATGGATCCGTTTCACGGACGTTGGAGTGATTCCACGCCGTCGGCAGAATGCCTGATAAATGGGAATGTTTTCGAATTGATCGGCGAACAGATCGAGGGCCAGGCGATCAAAATCCTCCGACCCGGAAACCGACATCGTGCGGAGAATCCGATCGGTAAAATTCGGCTCCGTTGAACTCATGGATTCG
>DATDPG010000123.1 GCA_035292885.1 Bdellovibrionota bacterium
TCCAACAAAGCGCCTCAACCCTTTGTTTGGACCAAGACCGCCGATCAGATCCTGGAGAAAATCGCCCGCTACGCCTCCGGCACTCTCCAGGCTCATACATGAAAAGAACTATCGCGAATTCACTGACTCAGGACACTAGAACTCCCACGACACAGCGGACCTCTTCGATGGCGGTTGATTCCAAAGACAATCTCTGGGCCGCCGCGAGCCAATAATCTTTTCTGGAGGACGCCTTTGCGGGCCAGCGCGAGAGAGAAAGTTTCAGGGACTTTCAATAAAGATACACCGCTCCCGAAGCTGATGCCGAGTTGTTCGTTTGATCGCCGCCGATCCCGGTTGCATTGCTGTCCTCTGTAGGGGCACCTACGGCCAAGGTATTGCCGTCGCTACTTAGGTCAACCGAAAAGCCGAATGTATCAGGGTCCGCGGTATTTGAAGCTTTGACGTACGCTTGCTGGCTCCAGCCGGTCCCCGACCGGGTAAAAACATAAACAGCTCCGGAATTGAAAGCCAAGTTGTTCGTCTCATCGTTGTTAATTCCCGTTGCATCGCTGTCCTCTTGATAGGCTCCCACCGCCAGTGTCGTACCGTCCTGGCTTAACGCCACGGAATAGCCGAAATAGTCATCTGAAGACGCATTCGAGGCCTTGAAGTAGCCGATGGCTTCAAGAAGCTTCCCTACCGTATCGACCTGATTCGACGGCGTGCATCCGTCGGCGTTACAGGCGTCGACCCGATAGAGGGCGTTGGCCCAATCGTGGCGGTACACGGCAATATCCTTCGTGTAGCTGGTCGTCGTCAGATCGCTGCCGACCTGCGCGAATTGTGCGCCGTTTTAGCGAAAGCTTTATTACCAAGGTTTCTTCACACACCAACGGGTGACAAGGTACCTTGTCGTGGCTAGGGAACATCGCCTCAGAGTACATCAATTGAAGTGTTTGACGGATACAAATGGAAGTCCCGCCTGTCAGTTGGACCACTGAATTTGCGGCTCTTCACCCGTTTCGGGGTCGCTTACGATCACAGCCAGCTCTTTACCTTGGGAATTGAGAAGCGTCGCCCGATGAATGTTTTCCTTACGCAGATGCCGGCCCAGCTTCAACAAGTCCGCATCGCGGACTGCCGGGGGAGTCATTTCAAGCCAGTTATTTCGAATCTGGGCGCGCAGCTCGCTGGCTTGGATCTGAGTGTGAATCAGTGGGACGATCTCGGACAAGCCGGTGATCATGATCTCTTGCTTCGAGGAACGGTAGAATACGTTCCCCAGAACCGCAATGGTCGTGGCGAGCAGTCCCCAAATGGCGGCCATCACCACCCATCGTTTCAACGCCGGATGGCTCGAGCGCACCTCCCTTGAAGACGCGATCTCCGACAGGGGACTCCTTCGCTGTGACTTCGTAGATCGGGGTTTCGCTGCAGGGGGCCATTGGATCGCCGGCGATGAAGATGACGCAGGTTCGCTGGGCGCGTCTTTGGGGAGCTCGCCGGTTGTTTTGAACGCAACGAAGTTTCGCAGCAATTTTCGCGATGATGGCGAGAGATCGGAACCAAAATGGATTCCGTGACCATGGAGTGTCGTTGCGCCGCGCATCTCGGACCGGATCACCTTTCCCGTAACCATGCAGAGCTTCTGTTCTCCCTGCAATTGCATCGGCACGTAGACAATCATTTCTGTTTCGGGGGTTATTTTTTGGTTGGCAATAAGATACGCGCCGCTCTCACTCACATTTGTAAGAATCCCTCGGGAATTTTGCCGTTTGAGCGGTTTGTACATGACGGGTACTTCGTTGCTGACCCTCGGGCGGGTGCGGCGATTTCGTCGTGGATCGTGAAAGGGTTCCGTCATTCGTTCTTTTCTTGACCGAGTCGTTTCAATGGCAAACTCTATGCCGCGAATTTCGTAAACCCCGGTACGGGAAATAGGTAATCATATCAGTGTGTTGGATAGCCCGATTGCCTGATCAAATTCCAAACCAGCGAAAAACTTTCCGTGCAATGTTTGCGGAGTTGCCGAAAAGATGCCTATCGATGAGTTTGTCTTGGCTCCAATGATCTCGGTTCTAAGGCGCAGGCGGTGGAGGCTTTACAATAATATCCACAGAACGGAATTCTGCTGGCCTACCCCAAATTTTCCACACTCGGAGCGTCAGTTCATTTCGGTGCGGAAACAGATCAGCGATCTCCTCGTTCAGCTCTCGAATTTCCGAAATCGAAAACCGCAACAGTTCAGCGAATGGAGCTAAGATCTTTCTGGGGGACAAGCTCGTGAAGCTTTCATCAGGGAGAGCGAGATCGGTAAGCACAATTAACTGAATCCGGCCGGTCCGGCCTTGGACACGTTCCAACGAGCTGATGCGAAGAGGGTAAAAAAGGTGGCCGGTATTAAATGTATATTTCACCGGAGCCAAAACCGCCGCAGTCACTCCCAGGTCAATCAAATCGAAAGCAAAATACCGGTAACCATCCTGGATGTAATCGGCTACGATTTTTTTGAGTTCCGGATTCATGGAAGGAACGTCAATTCCCTCCTTCGCGAAATATTGCTCCACTGCCGTTGTAAATTCGCCGGCCTCGATCACCCGAAAAACACGTATGTCGTGCACACCGATACGTTCGTGTTGCCTTAACTCAAGCGCCTGCCAGTGGGTGTCGGCGCTCCTTGGTAGGGAGCGTTTCTTGTCTTGGACCTCACGGAGAAACGATTGGACTTTCCGGTCGATTTTTCCAAGGGAACGTTCAAAGATTTGGGCATCCACGCGTTCAATCGATGGCTCGCTCGGAAACGGACTGATTTCCAGAACGCGCGTGGGCGTAGATGCATATTTCTCGGTCGACAAGATGAGGACTTCCCTTTTTCCATTCCAGGCCACGAATGCACGCTGCGACGGTTCGAAGATATGAGCGTGATGATGAAACGGAATCGATCCCCGATCGGCGAAAAGCGGAAGTGGGGCGAAAAGAAGAAATAATATGAGTACCTTTTCCTTCACATCATCTCCTGGCGGGACGTGTTGAATTATACAGGTTAATTAACTGGTCGAGGTCCTCCTCGGTCCCACTTCCGGCAAGGCTTTCATAACTTCGTTGGTACATATGCTCCCGGGCGGCCAAGAGTTCTTGAGGTGACAAGTAAGCCGAATCGAATGTCATTGCGAGCGCACCTCGGAAATCGGGGGCCCAAATGTTGAGATTCTTCCCCTCTCTCAATGCTTGCAAGAGCACTTTTTCATCGCCGGAAAGGGGTAGACCCGCACTCATTGTAGTCTGCAGTCCTTTAAGACTGATGAATGTCGCGGCCGTACCGGAAAAATTTCCATAAACCGGCGAGTCGTTTGCTCCAAAACAAGATAGGAACAGACAAAGGGGGAGCTCCCGCCCCGCGGTCGCGCGAAACCATAGGGCCGAGACCGACTCCACATACCCGGTATTTGGGTTCCAGGCGTCCGGCTTAAAAAGGGCCAATTGCCCAGGTTCTCCATGGGAACTCCCGACAAAGGCAACGAGACTTGGATGGCGTAACTCTCGTTGTAGGTTCG
>DATDPG010000124.1 GCA_035292885.1 Bdellovibrionota bacterium
GGCCAGCGCCTTTTCCAAAGGGAGAATTTCTTTCGCGACCGGCGCGTCGAGCCAGATCCTCTCGTTCATCCACTGTTCGATTTGGGCTATTTCATCCGGCGTCAACGCCGCGGGATGGGCGAAATCGAACCGGAGCCGCTCCGGCGAGACGAGCGAGCCGGACTGACTGACATGCGAACCGAGCAATTCCTTCAATGTAGCGTGCAGCATATGCGTGGCCGTGTGATTCTTGGCCGTCGCCGCCCGCGCCTTCGCATCCACGCTGAAGCTCGCCTTAACTCCCGCGCGAACGTCACCTTCCGTCACCCGGCACTTATGAAGAATGATTTCGGGCGCCGGCTTTCGCGCATCGACGACTTCCAGTGAAAAGCCTTCGCCGGAAACGGCACCGATGTCCCCGACCTGTCCGCCCGACTCCCCATAAAAGGGAGTTCGATCGGCCAAGATTTCAATCGCGTCTCCGGCTTTCGCGGATTGCACGGCTTTGCCGTCTTTTACGATCGCCCGAATGCTTCCTTCGGCCGTCAGCTGGCGGTAGCCGAGAAATTCCGTCCGCAAACCGTCCCCGACCCACTTCCGCACCAGAAGATCGATCTCTTTGTCCGCACTCCCCTTCCAGCTTCCCCGCGCCTTTTCCCGGTGCCGTTCGAAAGCTTCCTCGAAGCCTTCGTGGTCGTACGAAAACCCCGTTTCGCGCAGAATATCGGCCGTCATATCCACCGGAAATCCGTACGTATCATACAGACGAAACGCTATATCTCCGGGAAGAGTTTTCATTCCCTTCTTCTTGAGCTTATCCATCTCCTCCGACAACAGCGTCAGACCTCGGTCGATCGTCTCGGCAAAGCGTTCTTCTTCCTGCCGAATGACCTCAGCCGCCGCCTTCGATGCCCTCTTCAACTCGGGATAAACGGCCCCCATCTCTTCGACGACGGTTCCCGAGAGAACATGCAAGAACGGCTTCCCAATCCCGAGTTTCCGTCCATGCCGCATCGCCCGCCGCATGATGCGCCGAAGAACATATCCTCTCCCTTCATTGGAAGGTTGTACGCCGTCGGCAATCAGGAACGTCATCGCCCTTACGTGGTCGGCGATCACGCGCAATGAAATTTTTTCCTCTTCCGCCGCCTTTTTATACTCTTTCCCGGAAATCTTTTTGGAAGCCCCAAAGATCGGAGAAAAAAGATCGGTGTCGTAATTGCTCGTCACGCCCTGCACGATCGCCGTGATCCGTTCGAGCCCCATTCCGGTGTCGATCGAAGGTTTCGGGAGTTTTGCCCGCGTTCCATCCGGCCGCTGGTTGAACTCCATGAAGACCAGGTTCCAAAACTCGATATATCGGTCGCAATCGCAGCCGACGTCACAGGTCGGTTTTCCGCATCCCACCCCGGCTCCTTGGTCGAAAAATATTTCCGAACAGGGGCCGCACGGGCCGCTTTCCCCCATCGCCCAAAAATTGTCCTTCGCGCCGAAGCGGTAAATCCGTTTCTCCGCGATTCCGATGTCGTTTTTCCAGATCCCGAACGCGGCATCGTCCTCGGTGAACACCGAGACGTAGAGCCTGTCTTTCGGCACCTTCAGCTCTTCCGTGCAAAATGTCCACGCGAACCGGACGGCCTCCTTTTTGAAATAGTCGCCGAACGAAAAGTTCCCCAGCATCTCGAAAAACGTGTGGTGCCTCGCGGTTCTTCCCACGTTTTCGAGGTCGTTGTGTTTGCCGCCCGCGCGCACGCACTTTTGCGATGACGCCGCTCGCTTGTAGTCCCGCTTTTCTTCTCCGATAAAAACGCCTTTGAACTGATTCATTCCCGCATTGGTAAAAAGAAGCGTCGGGTCCAACCGCGGCACCAGGGACGAACTCGGCACCACCCGGTGCCCGTTCTTTTCAAAGAATTTAAGAAATCGGTTCCGTATCTCCGCCGACGACAGTTTTTTCATACATTTAATCGCCGCTCGAATTGCTCGCGGATGGAATCATTCATCTTTTCTTTTTGAGTTCGATGAGGACAAGCCTTGCGATCGATTTCAGCGTTTCGAATACGCCGGTTCCCGACGTAGCCACCGCTTCAAAATCGGGGATGCCGTTCGCGTTCAAAGCGCCCCGCAACTCTTCCATCGACGATACGTTCGGAAGATCCCGTTTGTTGTACTGAACCACGTATGGGATCTGGCTTAAGTCGTATCCCTGTTCCTGTAAGTTCACTTTAAGGTTTTCAAACGACTCGATGTTGGCGTCGATGCGCTCGACCTGAGAATCGGCCACGAAAACCACGCCGTCCACGCCCTTCAAAATCAACTTTCGGCTGGCGTCATAAAAGACTTGGCCGGGCACCGTATAGAGATGAAAGCGCGTTTTAAATCCCCGGATTTCCCCCAGAGAGAGAGGAAGAAAATCGAAAAACAGCGTCCGCTCGGTCTCGGTGGCGAGCGAGATCATTTTCCCTTTCGCCTCCGGCGATGTCTTTTTGTAAATGAATTGCAGATTCGTCGTCTTGCCGCAGAGGCCGGGACCGTAATAGACGATCTTGCAGTTGATCTCGCGCGAGGAGTAGTTGATGAATGACATGTTCCGTCAGTCCCGAAAAAGGTTGTCGATGTCCGCGTCGGTGATCTCGGCGAAGGGCGACGGCGCCCCACCCGGGGTTTCCGCCTTCCTTACCAGGGATTGAAAGATTGTATCCAATTCGTGCGAAGCTTTCTTGACCCGAAGCCGCACGAGCCCCAGCGAAGACCGGCCGTCGAAGATCACGACGAGAATCACCCGCTGACCCACCAGGGAAATGTGAATGTTGTCCTTCTCCCCCTCGTGAAAGAGTATCGAGAACTCCCGCTCCCCCAGCAATTTCGCCAAGCCGCCCGTGGCCGCGATGTTCCCGGCCGTCAGCGAGGCGAGACTGGTGGAGTCGATGTTCGTCGTATCTCCCGCGCTCGCGATCAACTGGCCGTTCTTGTCCACGAGGTAACAGACTTTGGCGTTCGCCTCCCTCCCCAACTTTTCAATGAGTTGGGAGATTTGGCGAAACTCCTCCTCGAACATCACCATTTGTGGATTAGCCATTTGTCGTCACCGAACGCAGTGTCCGGAGTCCGTCGATCAAGATATGTCGGATTCTGGGCACTAGCTAAGTATACGTCATCTAACAGTATTTTCGGGGACGGGCAAGGAGAGTCAGGTGGCCGAGAACTGCCGCCGCTCCATTATAGAGCGTCCCAGCGTTACCGTGTCCGCATATTCCAGGTGTCCTCCGAGCGGGATCCCCATCGCGATGCGGCTGGTCGCGATCCCTTTCTCTTTAAGAAGCTTGGCCAGGTAGATCGCCGTAGCTTCCCCC
>DATDPG010000125.1 GCA_035292885.1 Bdellovibrionota bacterium
CACCGAATCTCCACGCTGATCTTCATTTTCTTTTTTGTGCGCGTCGTTCCGATTCCAGCGTTCTTCTTTCTGGGATTTTGGTTTCTTCTGCAGGTCCTTCAATCGCGCATGGGCGGACCGGTGGCTTGGTGGGCGCATATCGGCGGATTCCTTGTCGGCATGATCTTCGTGGGTGTATTCCTTCGCCAGAAACGCCGCAGTCCATGAAGAAGGTCCCTTCGACGTTGAGCATAGTCGTTTCGGTTTTTAATGAGCAGGACTTCGTCGAGCGTTCGCTGCGTGGACTGAGCGAAACGAAGCTGCCCGCAGTTTCCAAGAAAGAGATTATTGTAGTGGACGACGGTTCGACGGATGGAACTCGCGATATTCTTCTAAAACTGCAGAAGGAAATCGGATTTCTTCTTTTGCACCTACCGAAGAATCAAGGGAAAGGCTCCGCCCTTAGGGCCGGCATCGCGCGGGTCTCGGGAGATCTTGTGGTGTTTCACGATGCGGATTTGGAATATGACCCCGCGGACTTCAACCAGATGTTGGTTCCGCTACTGTCCGGAAAAGCGGATGTTGTTTATGGCTCGCGATTTGTGGGAAGTGAGATTCGCCGGCTCCTCTTCTTTTGGCATCATGTGGGCAATCGAATCATCAGCACGCTGGTAAACATGGTGACCAACCTCAATTTTTCTGACGTTGAAACCTGTTACAAAATGTTCCGCGCGGATGCGTTGAAATCCCTTTCTCTCCAGTCCGATCGATTCGGGATTGAGATTGAGATGACGATCAAGGCCGCCAAGAAAGGCCTTCGGTTTTACGAGGTGCCCGTTTCCTATAATGGAAGGACGTATGCCGAAGGAAAAAAAATCACGTGGCGGGACGGGATCGGCGCCGTGTACAGCATCCTGCGGTACGGCCTTTTCGATTAGTTGATATTTACGCGGATGACGTGGCCTTGAGCCACGTCATTTTCCCGCACACGAAAATTGAGCTCTCTATTTTTCAAATGCAAACGATAGGGGGAAGTGACAACCAGAGCGTCATTCTGGAAATCGGTCGAATACGGAACGGTAACGGCCGTCTGGCCGGCCGCCAGCAACGCCCGGTAAAAAAAGTGCTTTCCGGCGGAAGTGGAGATCGGAAGCTCCAAGAGCGCTTCTGTCTGCAAGGGGTGATTGAATAATACCCGGGCTCCCTTAACCGCTTCGAAAACGCGAAACGTCGGAAAGTTTTTGCCGCCGAGTGTTCGTTCTTCGGTCGTTTCATACACTTCACGAAAATGCGTCAACGCGGGGATCAAGAGGTTGTTTTGAAAGACGGCATACGAACCTCCGAGAATATGGAGGCGCGTTTCGAGAAAACGGACGTTGTGTCCGTTGATTCCGGACGAGCGGGAATCTGGCGGGGAGTTGCGACCGAGAATCTTTTCGAGATCGGAATATTCGTCAAACGAAGGGTACGTCAGCAAATATCGAACTCGCTCTTTCTGCGCGATCGCCCAAGCTTCGTTTTCGTTTTGAGCCAGACGGAGGGCGATCGCATTGCGCCGGGCAATGTGAGTCTGTTCCGTATCGAACGGGGAGTCGAGCGTCGGGCGCTCGGCGTAATAGGTGAGAAACCCGCCAAACGCCGCGCGCGAAACAACTCCGTACGCAGGTTTCGCATTCTCGTCCCAGATCCGATCGGTGGAAGAGGGCGTGTGGGTACGAATCCATTCGAGCGTTTGCAGTAATTCCGACGGATAATGGATTTCGGAAGTCCACTGATTGGATGTGAAACGATAAAGGGGGAAAAGGGATGCGACAGCCAGGAGACCGACGATCGCTCTTGTGCGCAGTCGTTGGAAGTCTAAGGATGCCAGGGACTCTCCCGCAAGGATCGACGCCAGCACGGCAAACGTCGGGAGAAACCGGACAAATAGAAAGCTCTGAATTAACAGCCCGGCAAATGAAAGTAACAGAAAAAGTTGCGCCGCCGAACGTTCTCGGTAAGCCCGGCCGAATTTTTTGTTGAATTCCGAAAAACTGAATAACACGATCGGCGTGAGATAGACGAAAATGTGTTTCGCGTACGCCGCGGGTCCCATTGTGAAAAGGCCGGCGTTTTCGCCCACGAGGAGAAAATTGTGATCCTTTCGGTTCAGAATTCCGATCAGGAAGCCGGGGCCGGTGCGTGTCAGAAGAAACAAGATCAAACCGAAGAGACATCCGGCAACGCCGATTTTAGAAAGTCGACTCGTCGCCGGCGATCTCCAGGTTTTAAGCGTCAGAAAGAACAGAAGACAGGTGAGGGAGAAACCAAACCAGAAGCGACCTGGAACTTGAATGTCCCAGGGAGAGAAACCACTCCAGAGGTTGGAGAACGAAAAGAAGGCCGAAAGTAGTGTAACGCCAAGCCATGCCCAAAGCGCGGCCGACGTGCGCGTCAGAGCGCAAGCGACGACAAAATAGACCAGATACGCGTAGTACGTGAGCGGAAAACTTAAGACGGCCCAAATGACCGTCAGGGCCAGGAGGGCGATTTGGGCAAACCATCGTTTATGATGAGCCGGTTCGGGGTGGTTCTTGAGCAGCAGAAGAAGCCCAAGAAGCAACAGTGGCTCTACGATATGATGATCGATCCTTCCAAACATAGAAATAAAGATGTGCGCCGGTGAGACAGCGACCAGAATGGCGGAGATCCATGCCGCTTTTTTCCCAAAGAAAGCCTTGGTAATGAGAAAAGTGAAAAGAACATTCAGCGCGCCCAGAAAGGGAATAAAGAAAGCGAGCAAGAAACTAAAGAGGTCCGGTTCATGGCTGAACCAGGAGAATGGGACCCAAAGGGACGCGCAGAGAAGATCGAAGAGAGGCGGCCATTGTACTTGAGCGGCAAGGGGAAATGCGAGGAGCGGATCCCGCACAGGTAGATGGGGAAAGTTATGGATGAGGAGAAATATTTTCCGAAGGTGGTACGCAGGATCGCTGTCGAAGGGGAATAGGCGGCCATCCACGACGGCGGAGGGAAGATTCGCGCACCGCAAAAGAAAGGCGACGAGAAGCAACGCCGGAAGAGCGAACTTCTTCACTTCACAAAAGCGATTCCTGAGCACTCAGCTTAGGGGGGAGCTGTAAATGTTGATAGGCGAGTCGGGTCGCCACTCGACCGCGCGGAGTCCGGTGCAGGAATCCACGTTGAAGAAGAAAAGGCTCGTAAACCTCTTCGAGCGTGTCGCTCTCTTCGCTGATCGAGGAGGAGAGGGTGTCCAAGCCGACCGGTCCCCCGTCGAATTTCTCGATGATCGTTCGAAGAATCCGGCGATCCATGGAATCAAACCCTTCTTGATCGACTTCCAGCATCTCCAGGCCCTTTTGCGCGGCATCCATCGTGATCTTCCCGTTGGCCCGTACCTGAGCGTAATCGCGCACACGTTTAAGAAGGCGATTGGCGATTCGCGGGGTCCCGCGCGCACGCCGGGCGATCTCTTCGGAGGCGTCATCGTCGGTCACAATCGAAAGAATCCGCGCCGAACGGCGGACGATTTGAAGAAGTTCGGAAGCGTCGTAAAAATCAAGGCGCTCGACCACGCCGAATCGATCCCGTAACGGGGAGGTGAGAAGACCGGTCCGCGTGGTCGCCCCAACGAGTGTGAACGGCACGAGATCGATTTTCACCGTTCGCGCGCCGGGGCCCTGGCCGATCAGAATGTCGAGCCGGAAATCTTCCATCGCTTGGTAGAGAACTTCTTCGACGACCCGATGCAAGCGGTGAATCTCGTCGATGAAGAGCACGTCGCGAGGCTCCAGATTTGTGAGAACGGCGGCCAAATCGCCGGCCCGTTCAATCACCGGCCCGGAGGTCGCCCGGATATTCACACCGAGTTCTCGGGAAATGATATGCGCCAGAGTCGTTTTGCCGAGGCCGGGCGGGCCGCAAAAGAGCGTGTGATCCATCGCTTCGTTTCGTTTTTTCGCCGCTTCGATAAAAATGCGCAGCTTATCGACCACCTTCTTTTGTCCGATGTATTCTTTGAGGTGGCTCGGGCGAAGCGTGAGTTCGTCCGGCTGGTCTTCCATCAGGGAAAAGGGAGTCACCTGCCGGTCGGGCGGAGGCGGGAACTTCGTCGATTCATTCATCGGGTGAGTAGCTTCAGCGTCTCTTTTAGAATCCTATCAAACGAGCCGAATTTCGATAGATCGATCCGCGCCACGGCCATTTCCGCGTCGGGGCGCTTGTAACCGAGATTGACGAGCGCGGAGATGACATCGTCGTTCACGTCCCCTCGACCGTGCGGAGCGGGTGCATGCATGTCGGCGTGGAGTGGAAAATCCTTCAGACGGTCGCGCAATTCAACCACGAGCCGCTCGGCCGTCTTTTTGCCGATGCCGGGAGTACGTTGCAACGTCGGGATATCACCAGAACGAATCGCACCGACCAGGCGGTCCAGCGGAAGAGCCGAAAGGATTCCCATAGCCGTCTTGGCTCCGACACCGCTCACGAGAATCAAAACCCGAAAAAGTTCCCGCTCGCGGGGAGAGGCAAAACCGTAGAGCGTGATTCCGTCCTCCCGAACGTGCGTGTGGACGTAGACTTCCACGGGAGAGCTGGCGGGACCCAGACCGGCGTTGGTGAAGACCGAAACGTGAACCTCGTATCCGACCCCGCCGGTGTCGATCACGACGGAATCTCCGGTTTTCTCTTTGATCGTGCCTTTGAGCCAACCGATCACAGGGTCCTCCAGCGGCTTCCGCCGCGGCCCAATCGACGAGTCGGCGTTTCGAGGTTCAACGCCTGCGCGATCCGGCGGGCACTGTTGCCGACATTGAGATGGCAGAGCGCCACGGCCAGTGCGTCGGTCGAATCGTGCCGCGTCGTGGGAGCGGTAGGAAGGCGAAAGAGTCGCGAGACCATCGTGAGGATCTGCTCCTTACTCGCCCGGCCGTATCCTACGGTCGACTGTTTCACTTCGGTTGCGGAATACTCGATGACGGGAAGGCTCTTGTTGGCCGCCGCGAGCAAGGCCACGCCGCGCGCGTGTGCCAGAATGACGGCCGATCGGACGTTTTTGGCGTAGAAAATCGCTTCCACCGCCATAACATCGGGGGAGGTCTCGTCGATCACCGCCACGAGCTGATTGTAAATCGTTCGAAGGCGTTGTTCGAGCGGTTGTTTATCGGAGGTCCGAATCGCTCCCTTCTTGAGGCAAACGAGGCGAGTTCCAATTTGAGTTGCGACACCGTAGCCGGTGGTATGGGTGCCCGGGTCGATCCCGAGGACGATGGGACTATGCCCCTGCAATTTTCTCCATGACATCTTCGGCGATGTCGGAATTCGTGTAGACGTGCTGGACGTCGTCGTTATCTTCCAGTTCCTCCACGAGCCGAACCATTTGCTCGGCGTTTTTCCCTTCCAGTTGGACGGTGTTTTTGGGAAGTTTGGCGACTTCCGCCAGTACAAATTTAATTCCCGCGGTTTCGATTTTGCCTTTCACCGCTTCGAACATGTGCGGGTCCGTAATGACTTCAAAATTGCTTCCAACGTCGCGGACATCCTCAGCACCCGCATCCAGAGCGACCTCCATCAGTTTCTCTTCGGAAACGGTCGCTTTGTCGATCGCTAGAATCCCCTTTTTCTCGAAGTTCCACGACACACAGCCAGCCTCGCCCATGTTGCCGCCGTGGTGCGTGAAGATATAGCGAATTTCGGCCACGGTGCGTTGTTTGCTGTCCGTCATAATGTCGACCAAGATCGCGACGCCTCCAGGACCGTATCCTTCGTACGTCGTCTCTTCGTACGTGATCCCTTCCAGCTCGCCCGTTCCGCGCTTGATCGCCCGTTCGATGTTTTCTCCGGGCATGTTCTGCGCGCGAGCCGCGGCTACTGCGGATCGGAGCCTTGTATTTGTATTGACGTCTCCTCCACCCATTCGGGCGGCTACGACTACTTCCTTAATTAACTTAGTGAAAACCTTGCCTTTTTTGGCATCCGCGAGTCCCTTTTTCCGCTTAATTGTCGCCCAACGCGAGTGTCCGGACATGGCGAAGGAGGTAACACAATTTCGGGAGTTTGGGCAATGACCAGAATATTTTTCGAGGGCGACGATCGGGGATCTCCCTACTGCATCGGCCGTGGAATCTCTTCCGTGAGTTCCTCGTAAATGGTCTTGCGATGCCCGAATCCGACAACGATCACGGTGACGAGATTTCGTTCGATTCGATAAACAATCCGAAAACGCCTGGTGCGCAGAGAAAAGAGTCCCGCCAGTTGATCACGCAACGGTTTGCCGCTCCAAGGATCTTTCCGAAGCTCTTCAAGCGCCTCACGCACGTAGCGTTTGGTTTGCGGGGGAAGGACGCGCAGCGTCGTCTGAACTTTCGGCGTGACGACGAGACGCCACTTCACCTACGATCCCAGGTAATCTTCTCCAGAGGAATGCCCTTGCCTCCGCGGCGCAAGTAGCGAAGCGACGCCCGTATCTGGGACATGAGATGTGGATTCTCTTTGATAGCGAGCGTCTCGACAATGGATTCCCATTCGTCATACGAAAGCAAAACCGCCGCAGGTTTACCTTTAGTCGTGATGATCAATTCGTCCCCCAGGCGATTGACGCGGCGAACCGCCTCCAGGGCGCGAGTCCGAAACTCCGTGACCGGAACGATGGTGGGTAACCGCATGACAGCTAATGTAGCATAAAAATGAGCGTTCGGTAAAGGACGGGGTCGGCCTGGCCGTGGTACGGTGATCCCTCTTGAACGTCTGGGGAGAGCTGATAGAAAGGGCGTTTTTAGGAGACGAATGATGGGAACCAAATTGCGTAAAGCAGAACTAAAGGAAACGCCTGAAGGCATCATTCCCCAAGGTCAAGGCTGGTACATCATCAATATGGCCGATGCCCGCTGGAGGAAGAATCCGAAATTCGGTTGGAAGTGTGATCTGGAGGGGGAAGCGAAATTCCCGCAGCTCGGGATCAACCTTCGAGTGATGGAGCCCGGCCAGTCCAACTGCTACTACCATCAAGAAGAGGATCAAGAAGACTTTCTCGTTCTATCCGGGGAGTGTGTCTTGCTGGTGGACGGTGAAGAGCGGCGGCTCAAGGCCTGGGATTTTTTTCATTGCCCGCCCGGCGTTTCGCACGTGTTTGTGGGTGCCGGAACCAAACCGTGCACGGTTCTTATGGTCGGAAGTCGGGAAAACGGAGGTGTGTTTTACCCCGTGGATCCGGTGGCCCAGAAATACGGTGCTTCTGCTGCGGCGGAGACGGACTCACCTGAAACAGCCTACAGCGACGCTCCGAAGTCCGAATACACCCGAAGAAAGTGGCCGCTCGCCTGAACTATCCGTGGGCGTGACCATTCGGGAGCCAATTCCCGTTTGGTCCTGACTAAACGGGAATGTACTCCCGGATAGGCTACTTCGTAGGCTCAGATACTTGTTGGGATTGATAGCCGAATGAAGTAAACACATTTTCGGCTCGCCATAGGTCGCCACCAAAATCAGCGGCCCACTCAGATTCCTTGCAACCCTGATAATAGATATCGAGGTTCTTCAGTCTTTTTTGCGCCAGATCCGGCGCCATTTCGCCCGTCAAGATTTGCGTTGAATACACTTCGACTTCGCGACATTGGTAGTGTGCACAATTGCCCCACTTCGTCATGAAAAGCTCCTTCGCACCTGGGTACCGGTGCAGATCCGAAAGAGTTCGCGGATACGAAGGGGGATTCTCACGGGTAGACGTCGCTTTTAATGACGCTTCCAACGCGATTCCCATCCATTGCGTGTGATGGCGTGCCTCGTGTCTCACAGCAGTGGTTATGAATTGCAAACAGGCATCCTTAGAATACTCGCGATAATTGCAAACATCTTCCCAGAGGAAGAATTCACCAGTTTCTGTGACCTCTGCGGCTGGAAGTTTCCGGTGGTCGCTGGGATTCTCTTTCGTTCCATCCCAGTTGTAATCGAACAAGAAGTCTTCGGGGACTCCCTCACAGGTGAGAGGCACGAAATGATGATGATTCACATATTCGGACCACTCCTCGGTCGTACGTAGATTGACCTTCAGATCTGGTGCGAACTGTTCCTGAACCTGCTTGGCCCATCGTGCTATCGACTTACGCTTAAAGAGATTAGGCGTTCTGACGAACGAGTCTGCAGAAGCATCTTGAAGCAGAAGAGGTGTAAGGGATACTGCGAGGAACAAGAATATCGAACAGGTGCGTTTGGCCATGAACCGGTTTCTTTCTGTATTTGGAACGCCGCGTCTAACAAGGACGGCGCAACGAGTCAACAAAAATCCTTATGTCGTTGCTCTGAATTCCCGGAACCGAATCTATTGTCGGATTCGGAGAGCTCTGGTAGCTCAACGGATCATGCGGCTTGACCTGAAGTCTCCCTGCAAAATCAACCTCATACTCCGCGTGTTTGAGCGGCGGGCGGACGGTTACCATCGCGTCGAAACCGTGATGGTCAAACTCGCGCTTCATGACGATATTGTGGTTGGCGTCGAGGAGGGGGACGGAATCTTGGTTCGGGTACCGGCCAATCCTGTATTGGAAAACGATCAAAATCTCGCCGTTCGGGCGGCACGCCTCTTTTGTGAAACGTCGGGAAAGAAGGCTCGTGTGACGATCGAGATCACGAAGCGTATACCTGTCGCAGGCGGTTTAGGTGGCGGAAGTAGCAATGGCGCCGCTGTGCTCTTGGCGCTTCAGAAAAGCCTAGGTGGAATTTCGGACGATTTATTACTGAAGATGGGTCTGAAATTGGGAGCGGATGTGCCATTTTTTATTCAACCGGGCAATTGGGGAATCGGTCGCGGGATTGGAGACGATATAAGACCTTGGCAGAGCCTGCCATCCCGGCCGATTGTCCTGGTAAATCCGGGGTTTCCGGTGCCGACCGCCAAGGTGTATCGGGCGCTGGGACGCCCATTGACGCCGGAAGTTCGGGATGGTAATTCCTCCGCCCTTCGGAAAGAACCCAAAAGTTGGAGTGATCTTAAGGGGTTATTTTCGGTCGGCAACGATCTGCAGGCGGCGGCGGAAAAGCTTTATCCCGACATCCAAACGATTCGGGTCGCTCTTTCGGAACGGGGAGCCGACTTCGCTCAGATGAGCGGAAGCGGCGGGAGCGTGTTTGGGCTCTTTTCGGAAAGGAAAAAAGCAGAGTCGGCGGCGAACGATCTTCAAAAGAGATGGAAGATCGTCATCGTCACGGAAACGGCGGCGGACGGATAAAGACACTCGAACGACAGCGTTGGGGCGTCGACAAGCGGTAAGTCAACGGCCTTTGGAGCCGTCATTCGGAGGTTCGAATCCTCCCGCCCCAGCCAAAATCGATGACCCCGGAGGGGCCGGCGATTTTGGGAGGCAGGGGGCGGGAGATGAGAACCTCCTCAGGTCGAGGCCAGCGGGTTTGGGAGGAGAAAGAGGTTTGGAAAGATAGAGTGGGGTCGAAGGAAGGGTGACGGTGAGGGGCAAGTAAGCGCTTGCCGAGACCGAGCGTCATTCGAATCCTCCCGCCCCAGCCACACACATGGCGGCCCGGAGGGCCGGCAGGTGAACGGTACGGTACAGGCCGAGGAAAGTTAATGACGGTGTGACATTATGGATGAAATGAAAATTTTTGCCGGGAACTCCAATGTTCCTTTGGCGCGAAAAATTTGCGCGTGTCTCGGTGTCCCGCTGGGCGAAGCCAAGGTAAAGCGCTTCAGCGACGGCGAAACTTGGGTGGAACTGGGCGAGAATGTCCGCGGCCGGGATACGTACATCATCCAATCCACTTCTTTTCCCGCTAACGACAACTTAATGGAACTCCTGGTGATGATCGACGCGATTAAACGAGCCTCGGCCGACCGAATTACAGCGGTCATGCCGTACTACGGTTACGGTCGGCAAGATCGAAAAGTCGCTCCTCGCACGCCGATCACGGCGAAGTTGGTCGCCGATCTTATTGAGGCCGCCGGAGCCACCCGAGTTCTTTCAATGGACATGCACGCGGGACAGATTCAGGGATTCTTCAATATTCCCTTCGACCACCTGTATGCCGCTCCCGTATTGATGGAGTACCTTCAGGCGCTTCACAACGGTGACATGGTCATCGTATCGCCAGATGCCGGCGGCGTGGAGCGGGCCCGCGCATACGCCAAGAGAATGAACGCTTCACTTGCGATCATCGACAAGCGGAGAGAACAGGCCAACGTTTCGCAAATCATGAATGTCATCGGCGACGTGAAAGGGAGGCTCGCGGTATTGGTCGATGACCTGGTGGATACGGCGGGTACCTTAACCCAGGCCGTGCCCGTCCTGTTGGAGCGCGGCGCGACGAAGGTTTGCGCGGTGGCGACCCATCCGGTGCTCTCGGGCCCGGCCATTGAACGGATCCAACAGTCCAAAATGGAACAGATTTGTGTTACGGACTCCATTCCGCTTCGCGAAAACGCGGCGTCGTGCAAGAAGATCACCACGCGCTCGGTGGCTGAGCTTTTGGGCGAGGCGATTCGGCGGATTCATAACGAAGATTCGGTGAGTTCGTTGTTTATATAGAGGAGGAAGTCATGGAACGCAGGGAGTTGAATGTCGAAATTCGGGGGAATTCGGGCAAGGCCGAATCGCGAAAATTACGAAACGAAAACAAGGTGCCGGCGGTTTTCTACGGACCCCGAATGGAAAAGCCGGTATTGCTTACGGTGGCTTCCGCCGATATCGCCAAAGTGATGGTCGGCAGCGGGAATTCCCTGTTGACGCTGCGTTCGAAAGGGAATCAATCGGTGGACGGCAAAACCGCTCTTTTGAAGGACGAACAGTTCCATCCTCTGACGCAGAAAGTTCTTCACGTCGATCTGTACGAGGTCCGCATGGACCGGAAAATCAAAGTGGACATTCGCGTCGCCCTGACCGGCAAGGCGAAGGGAACGGCGGACGGCGGAATCGTTCAGCAGATCGTTCGCGAGTTGGCCGTACGATGTTTGCCCGACCAGATTCCCGATAAAATCGAAGTGGACGTCAGCCCGCTGGCGATCGGAGATTCGATTCACATCAGCGACGTCAAACTCCCGCCCGGTATCGAGGTGGTGGGAACGATCAACTACACAATTGCGGCGGTTGTCATGCCGGAAGAAGAGGTCGTGGCGGCTCCGACGCCAGCGGAAGTTGCAGCGGCAGCTGCAGCGGTTCCGGGCGCGGTGCCTGCGGAAGGCGCGGTGCCGGCGGAAGGCGCGGCGCCAGCAGCTCCAGGAGCAGCGGCGGCCCCGGGCAAAGACGCAAAGGCACCGGTGGCCGGCAAGGATGCCAAAGCTCCGACGGCCAAAGATGCCAAGGCCCCGGCCGGTGGCAAAGAAGCCGGCAAGGCGGCAGGCGAAGTAAAGAAGAAATGAAACTCGTCGTCGGCCTGGGAAATCCCGGGGACGAGTACCGTTCCACGCGTCACAACATTGGGTTCTTGGCCCTGGACTGTTTTCTCAAACGGAACTCGAAAAGGGCCACGAAGAAACTCAAGAACGCGATCGGGGCTTCACTCGTTGTCAATGGCGAAGAGTGTTGGTTCTTCAAACCGCACACGTTCATGAATCGAAGCGGTCTGGCCGTCGCGCCGATCGCGCGGAAACTTTCGGTCGAGCCTTCGGAAACACTCGTGATCCATGATGAAGCGGATCTGGACCCGGGCCGCCTTCAGCTCAAACTTGGGGGTGGAACCGGCGGACACAAAGGGCTGGATTCGATCGTGGCGGAATGGAATGAGCGGGATTTTTACCGTCTGCGGATCGGCATCGGAAAATCGACCGAACAGGAATTGGCGGATTATGTTTTGGAAGTTGTCCCGGCTTCCGTTCTGGACCCCTTGGCGGAGGCGGCGGCTGATGCCATTGAGAAGATTTTCGCTCTGGGTGCCGATCAAGCGATGGGTCGGATCAACGTACGTCCTTCCACATCTTTGCAGACGAACCAATAACACTAATATTTAGTCGCATAAATATTTAATAATATAAGATAGTTATATTATATTAAAAAATAGTATTGAATATTTATGCCTTGAAATTATACATTTGCGACTATATATTTAATCGCATCTATGCGTATTCTCTTGCCGACGTCTGTTGGCGACGGTCGCCTCGATTCCATCCTCCTGGCTTTTCATTCTTTGCGGAGTCCCGATCGGAGTAACCCGCTTGAGCTTGACTGGCAGCGAGTTCGCCACGTCATGCCCGCAGGGCATGCTATTTTGGCTGCCCTAACGGACTCTATAATTGCGACGGCGGCTAAGATTCGGGTGATGCACCTGTCGTCGGCACTAGGGCGTCTTCCCTACTTCAAACTGATGAAGACGTCCCCTCGTTCGCGGATTCTTCCCCCCGTGAGCGTGTACTCGATACATACAAACACTCAAATTGCTTCCGCTCACGATTCAGGAATTGACCTTATCTTTACGCAAAATATTGAGGACGCTTTTTCCAAACTTCTTGGAGAGGATCTCTCCTACGACGTACGTACAGTGGTGAACGAATTGATGCAAAACACCGTCGATCATTCTGGAGCGGAACGTTATTACTTGTACGCGGGCATATGGGAAAATGACTTCCACGTAGGTGTCCTCGATATGGGATTCACCATACCTGCCCGTCTGGAACGAAAATATCGTATAGCGAATGATGTGGAATCACTTGAACTGGCTCTCCGGAAGGGGATCGGAACTCGCCAAACACGCGAGGGGGGGCTCGGGCTCTCGTACGTGAGGGATATTGTGAAGCGAAACGAAGGCAGGCTTACGATCCTGAGCCGCCAGGCACAGTTTCGAAAATACTTTTCGACCCGGCGGTCGCAGCGGAGCCTGCTCAAGCGTCCCGTGGATGGAACCTGGGTTTTTGTGCGATTTCCAATGAGGAGGGTGTGATGGCCGTGGTTTTGATTCGGCGAGAGTTCTCTTCCGACCATATTACCCGGCAGGCGGGAGAACGGCTTCGTCAGCTCATCCTGGATTTCGCGAATAAGGGGGAATCGATCGTGATCGACTTTTCCGGGGTAACGATTGCGAGCACTTCGTTCCTGGATGAGGGCCTAGCCAAACTTGCGGACGATGGATGGAGCGCCGAAATTGTGAATCAAAAGATAACTCTGAAAAACATACACGCGCGAGATCGGGACCTGCTTCGGCAATTGTCATTGGATCGATGGAAGGAGCAGGGGGATATCCCCCGCTGGTAAACCTGCGGCGGACTCAGGCAAAAAAGAAATAGGTGACGAGGATGGCCGCCAGGATGCCGCCGGCATCGGCCAGCAAGCCGCACGGTACGGCGTGACGGGTTTTGGAAATGCCGACCGATCCAAAGTAAACCGCCAGAATATAGAAAGTCGTATCGGTGCTTCCTTGAATGACACACGTCATCCGCCCGATGAAAGAGTCGGCGCCGTACGTTTTCATGGCCTCGATCATCATGGCCCTGGCCCCGCCCCCGCTGAGCGGGCGCAAAATGGCGGCCGGAAGTGCATCGACGAAATTGGTATTTAGACCCAGCCAAGCCACGTCCGTTCGCACGGCGTCCAAAATCCATTCCATCGCGCCGCTCGCTCGAAAGACGCCGATCGCCACCAGCATGGCGACCAAATGTGGAATAATTTTGATTGCGACTCCAAATCCGTCTTTCGCCCCTTCGATGAATGTGGCGTAGACGTTCAGCCTCTTGAAACAGGCGGCGGCGATAAACGAGACGATGATTGCAAAAATCAAGACGCTGCTGACTACGGAAGACTGAAGCTGCATCGCCTCCGGAGAGAGGCGGGAAAAATAGAAAGCCAGGCCGCCGACCGAGCCTGTCAAAAGAGCGAGGTACCCAAGGATCACCCGGTCCCACAGGCGAATCCGTTGTGCGGCGGCTACGGCCAGGAAGCCGGTCAACGTGGAGACGAACGTGGCGATCAACGCGGGAATGAAAATGTCGGTGGGAGCTTTCGCGCCCATCTGGGCCCGAAAGGTGAAGATGGTAATCGGCAGGACGGTGACCGAGGAGGTATTGATGACGAGAAAAAGGATCTGGGCGTTCGTCGCCGTATCTTTCTTCGGATTCAAGCCTTGGAGCTCCGCCATCGCTTTCAATCCCAGCGGAGTCGCGGCGTTGTCGAGGCCGAGGACATTTGCGGCCATGTTCATGACGACGGAGCCGATGGCGGGATGATCGCGGGGCACGTCGGGCATGAGGCGTTGAAACAGAGGAGTAAGAAAGCGGGTCAACAGCCGAACGGCGCCCGCCTGCTCTCCGATCCGCATGATTCCCATCCAAAGGGCGAGCACGCCCGTCAATCCGATGCAGATTTCAAAGGCGGTCTTGGCGTTATCAAAGATGGACTGAAAGATATCGGGGAGGATCTGGGTTTCGCCGAAGCCGAGGCGGGCCAGACCGAAGGCGAAAGCCACGAAGAAAAAAGAAACCCAGACGGCATTCAGATAATCGACGTTACCCAGCGAAAAGCGTCGGGGAGTCAAACGGCTTATTCATTCCCAGGGGAAAAGTGGTGGTAGTCATGCAGACTTTTCCATCGGCCTCCCCAGGACCAATCATGTTCCGTGCGGCTGATCACCGGATTGTAGGCCGGGTTGATGTCGATGGCGCCCGACGTTTGCCGGCTCCATATCCCCGTGTCCCGGACCTCCCTGGGGGCGAAAGCGTATGTATTATTGAATCGCATCGAAAGGTCGTCGGCATCGACGGCGAGTCTTTCGGCTTGCACCGGGCAATGCCGCGGGATGACCTCGGTAAGCTCTGAAAGTTCGGGTTTTGCCAGGTCGCGTATAAGGGCGACTTGCTCCTCGCCCTTCTGCTGATCCAGCGTGGCCTGTATTTCCCTCCGAAGGTTGGCGTACCGCTGATGAAATTCCGGCGACAGCGTTGTCGAAGCGGTTTCGGTCCCGTGGGTCGGGAGAATGGAAAAAAGGAAAAGAAAGAGAATCGAAAAAAAGGTCATGTGCGCTCCTTTTCATGAAAGAGTACTGGAGATTGAGCGGTTGTAAACCGGGAGTTGCGTTCAAGGCGGTATCCTGGTACTAGGCACACCTTTCCCTCGCTCCGGAGTTGGTTCCGGGGCAAACCCATGAGGAGGATCGATGCGTAACTACGAGACGATTGTTATTGCCAAGCCCGACGTTAACGAAGGGTACATTTCAACTCTTTCCAAAAAAATCGAGAAGGTGGTCACACGGAAACCGGGTGAACTGATTAAGAAAGACGACTGGGGCCTCAAACGGCTGGCGTATGAAATCGCCAAGACGCAAAAGGGGCGCTATCTCTACTGGAACTACTCCCAGATGCCCGAAGCGATTTCCGAAATCGAACGACACCTGAAGTTCGATGAAAATATCTTGCGCTTTTTGACCGTCATTTCCGAGGAAACTCAGACACCCAAAAAGGCGGAAAAGGACGAAGCCAAAGCCCGCAAAAAAGTGAAGAAGGCGGAGGAGGCCTAAGATGTTCAGAGAACGAAAAGAATCTTCGTCGCATTACGGCGACATGGGGGACGGAAAGGATTTTGGCGGCCGAGGAGGGGGCAAATCGTTTGGTCGGCGAAAAGGCTGCCGTTTCTGTAACGACGCCGAGATCAAACTCGATTTCAAGGATCCGCTTCTTCTCGCGGCATTTGTCTCTGAAAAGGGAAGGATTCTGCCCCGCCGAATGACGGGAAATTGCTCCCTTCATCAGCGGGCGGTCTCTCGCGCGGTGAAACGAGCACGGTACCTCGCTCTCTTAAGTTTCACGGAGGGCTTTCACGCCGGCAGCAGCGAAGGGGCGACGCCATGAAAGTCGTTCTTCTGGAATCGGTCGCTAATTTAGGCGTGGTCGGCGACGTAGTGAACGTACGCCCCGGCTACGCGCGCAATCTGCTATTGCCGAAGAAGAAAGCCTTGATGGCGAATTCCCGGAATTTAAAGCATGTGGGCCACCAAAAAATGGTGCTGGACCACAAACTCAAACGAGTTCGCGAACAGTCGGAAGAGGTTCGAAAGACTCTGGAAGGCAAAGGGGTTTCGATTCGCAAGAAGGCGGGTGAACATGGAAAACTGTTCGGCTCCGTCACCACGTCAGATGTGGAAGAAGCGCTCCGAGCGGCCGGCGTGATCGTTCATCGCAAGTTCATTCACCTCGACGAGCCGATCAAGAACACCGGGAAGTACGACGTTCCGGTGAAGCTGGACGGCGGCCTCGAGGCCAAGATCAAAGTCGAGGTTGTGGCCGAGGAAAAATAATGGCTTCAGCGGAGTTTGGCCGAACGAGAGTCCCGCCCCAAAACATTGAGGCCGAACAATCCGTTTTGGGCGCGGTTTTGCTCGACAACCAAGCCGCCCACGAGGTTACCGAAATCCTCCGGCCGGAGGATTTCTACAAGGAAAGTCACCGGGAAATATTCGCGGCTACGCTCGCGCTGCTCGACCGTAACGAACCCGCCGATCTCGTCACGCTGACCAACGAACTCAAAAAGGAGGGCAAGCTCGACCGACTCGGCGGGGCCGCTTACATGGCTTCTCTTGTGGAAGCGGTTCCGACGGCGGCCAATGTGATGCACTACGCCCGTATCGTGAAAGAAAAGGCCGTACTTCGGGACATCATCTCCGCCGCGACGGAGATCGCGACCGGCGGCTACGAGGAAAAGGACATCGAAGAATACCTCGACGAAGCGGAAACCAAGATCTTCAGGATCTCCGAACGGCGACTATCCGGCGCTCTCTTGCCGATTTCGTCCGTAATTAAAGAATCGTTCCGACAGATCGAAGAAAATTACGAGCGGAAGCAATTAATCACCGGCTTGTCGACCGGTTTTCGCGACCTGGATAAACTGACGGCGGGCTTGCAGGGCTCCGACCTCGTTATCGTCGCGGGTCGGCCGTCGATGGGGAAGACGTCGTTTTGCCTGAACATCGCGCAACATGCGGCTATGATTTCGAAAATGCCGGTCGCGGTATTCTCTTTGGAGATGGCGCGGCACCAGCTGGCCCAGCGGCTATTATGCTCGCTCGCTCGCATCGATTCATCGCGCCTTCGCACAGGGATCATCGATGAAGAGGAGTGGATGCGGTTGACCCAAGCGGCGGGGGAACTGTCGGAATCGCCGATTTATATCGACGACACGCCCCAAGTCACCGTTTTGGAGATGCGGGCCAAGGCGAGGCGGCTGAAGGCCGCGCGGGGACTCGGCCTGGTGGTCGTGGATTACATTCAATTGATGACTTCCCGCGGGAAGTATGAGAATCGCGAACGTGAGATCTCGGAGATCTCCCGATCGCTCAAGGCGATGGCCAAAGAACTGAACGTGCCCGTCCTCGCGTTGTCGCAGCTCAATCGAGGCGTGGAGAATCGAACCGACAAGCGGCCGCAGATGTCAGATCTTCGAGAGTCCGGCGCGATCGAACAAGATGCCGATATCGTCGGATTTATCTACCGCGACGAAGTGTACAACAAAGAAAGCCCCGATCGCGGGATTGCGGAATTTATCGTCGCGAAACATCGAAACGGTCCGATCGGTGTAACGAAATTAGCCTTCCTCGCTCAATACACCAGGTTCGAAAATCTAGCGTTTGAATATCCCGGCGCCGCGATGGAAACCGCCCACGCCTGACGTCGGAGCCTGCGAGAGACGCGATCCATCGATAGAATGCTCTGCAATTCAAACGTTGGTGCAGGACTTTGTCGTGGAAGGCGACGCTCGATCGTTTCACGTACTCAACGCCGTGTCGCCGGCGTTCACCTGCGCCTTTCCAATGGCAAGAATTATCGTGGATCGGGTGGAGGCCAAGCGTGCCGCGAGCTCCGAGGTGTAGGGTAGGTTGAAGACTATGTCGTCAGATTGTACTGGCCCATTTTGCGTCGAAGCGTATTTCGGTTGATTCCCAACAGCTCGGCCGCTCGAACCCGATTTCCTTTGGTCTCGGCGAGGACCAATTTGAGCAGAGGTTTTTCCACGTGCTGGACAATCAGGGGATGGAGATCCTTCAAATGATCGATCCCAAACCTGCGAAACAGACTTTGAAGACGCTCTTCAATGATCTCCTCCAAAGCGTCTTCTTCGATTCGAAGTTGTTCCGGGTGGCCGGAAAGGAAAGGACGGAGTGTACGAGGGTTAATTCCGGCTTGCCCGGAAAGTACGCTGGCCGCCCAGAGAACATTTTCCAGTTCGCGGATATTCCCGGGCCAGGGGTAATCCTGAAGAAGGGACATCGCACTTTCGGTGATGCCCATATTGCGAATCCGCCGTTCACGCTGAAGTTTTTCCAGGACATTCCTTGCGATGTTCGGCAGATCGCTCTTCCGTTCTCGCAGCGGGGGAATGTGAAAAGTGCACCCCCGCAACTGTTTGGACAAATCCCTATGAAATCCCTTGCTCCATCCGGAGCCGTTTGTCCCGTCTTCCACAGCGAAAATAAACCGGGCCTCGAGATTAAGTCGATCGCCTCCCCCCACCGGTGAAAATTTGCGCGTGATAATCGTACGGGCCAGTCTTTCCTGAAGCCTGCCCGGAATATGATCCGCTCGATCCAACAGGAGAGTCCCGTCTGCGGCCAATGAAATCTTGCTTTGCCACGGCGTATCGTGGTTCGGCCGGTTGCGAGGAGGGATCTCACCGAAAATTTCCCGTTCGAGTTCCCTTGAATCCCGATCCTTGCACCGAACAATGACAAACGGAGCGATGGATCGCTTCGAACTCAAATGGAAAAGCCGCGCAAGCAATGTCTTGCCGCTCCCTGGCTCACCAATCAGGACAATGGGAGTGTCGCGGTTACAGGCTTTTTCCATGCTTCGCTTTATGATGTCTGCCCATGCTCCTGCGCAGAGGATGGCGGCATCCTTTTGAATGGCGTCGGCTGCCGAAGCCTTGATGGATTCGAGTTCGCCGGCCTGTCTCGCAAACGTGCGGGCCCGCGTAAGGAGTGACCGGATCATCACGGGACTCGGGGGCATGGAAATCCAATCATGAATTCGACCGTTCTGCTGAAGATCAACGGCTTTCGACATCTCGGCTTCTTGCGCTGCAACAACGACATAGGTCAAGGACGGGAATAAGTTCTGTTTCGCCAGGACGGCATAGATCGGACGATCGAGAAATGCGCAGAAGAAGAGCCGGCGCTTGAGCAGATCCCGACAGTCCGCCGCCGTTTGAACCCTCGTCGTGCGGCATCCTGAAGGAATGATCGCGCTTTTGAGCGCGCGGTCGTGCTCCGGATTCGCAATTCCAAGAAGGACCCAGCGTTCAGCAGGCATCGGATTGCGCCGGATAAGAAGCAGGATCGAATCGGTCGAAAA
>DATDPG010000126.1 GCA_035292885.1 Bdellovibrionota bacterium
GGTGGGACTGGGAGCGAACCGAACGCGAGGACGATTTTCGGCCACAATTTCTCGGTTCATTTCAGCCCCTTATGTATGTACGTAACTTTTGTATATATATGGAAACTTTTGTCATTTTTTTGTTGTAATCTCATTCCGGGCGTGTATCATCATCATTAGTAGTCGGGGATGCAATCTTCCAAAGGCTCGTTCGAGCGGTCATAAAGCGGTAGCGGATCCCCTGGGCCTTACGCCAGTCTCCCCCAAGTACGCATCCCTCACGAACAAAAGGACAGGATGTTCTTACGGCACGTTGGTGGAAAGGAGTTCGAATGAAAAGCGTTTTCGCTTTAAGCGCTTTGGCTTTACTGGGATGCATTTTCACTTCATCGGCACAGGCCACGATGCTCGAGCAATGGGACACCCGGAGGCTGACCAAAGAGGCCAAGTGGATCCAGCGCGGAGAAATCACCTCCATGTGGTCCAGCTGGGATCCCGAGCGGCGCATGATTTACACGTACATCAAGATGCGCGTGGATGAAACGCTAAAAGGGGAAAAGAAAGGGGAGGTGCTCTTTCGCCAGCCGGGAGGCCAGTCCGGAAAACTCGGAATGACCGTCCATGGCGTGGCCCACTTTACCCGAGGGGAGCAGGCGCTCGTCTTTTTGAAAGAAGACGACGACGGGGCCCCGTCCCTCGCCGGAATGGCGCAGGGCAAGTTCCGAATCTTTTCGAATCCCAAAGGAGAAGAAACAGCTCTTTTTCGCGCCCCCTCGAACGTTGAATTTTTTACCCGAGGGGAAAGCGGCCAGGTTCGTCACATCGTGACCAGCCAGACCGAACGAAGAATTCCCGTGCGCGAACTCGTTGCCGAGATTCGAGCGGCAATGCTGGAGTCCGAGGGACTCTTGTCCCAGTAAGCCGGTCTCTCCACATCGGCGGCCTTGGATCGGGCCGGGAGGGGATGAAGTAGCGGCATGTTGGCGGATATCCCCAGGCGTGCTCACCCGAACCGGATCCAAGGAATACTCGAAGCGCCATTCCAAGAGCACGCCAAGGGAGTTTGGATGAGAGTCTTACGCGGCACGTTGGTGGGAATCCTGTCTGGATGCGCGTCCATTTTTCTGGCATCCGACGACGCACACGCGTTTAAAATCGTCTCATTCAACGGCAAATTCACCCGATTCAATACAAAAACCGTTTCGTACGTTGTGGATCGAAGCGGGAGCGACAATTTTGAGAACGGCTGCGACGGTTCCGGTTCCTGCCTGAGTGAACGGGAAGCCGTTCGAACCTCGTTCGATAGCTGGACGAATATCCCGGGAGTCGACATTACGTTCGTCGAGGACGAACCGCGAAGCATCAAGGCCACCGGCTACGACAACGTCAACACCGTAAAATGGATCGAACGAGCGTGGAGAGAGTTGCCTTTCTCGCCGCCTTCCAGCGCCCTCGCCGTAACGATCTCGACGTATACCACCGACGACATGGTCATCGTGGATAGCGACACCCATTTTAACGGCGAGGATTTTCAGTGGTGCGCGATCAATTCTCCCGAAGAAGAAAACGGTGACTGCGTCGACATTCAAAACATCGCGACGCATGAATTCGGCCATTTCATCGGCCTCGACCATTCTTCGGAAAATATCTTTGAGCCCGAGTCCAAACTCTATCTCGCTACGATGTTCTTCGCCTCGGGTCCCCGCGAAACCTTTCGCCGACTTCTGAAGGAAGACGATCAGGCCGCCGCTTTGAATCTTTATCCCACGGAAGACCCGAACGAACCGCTGATTGAATCGATTTCGCCGAACGTTGTGAATCCCGCGACCACGAGCGCCACGGCGGTTCGCATCGTCGGGCAAAACTTCTTGAACCACAGCGCCGCGATGCTGGCCACCCGGGGAGACCGGGGCGACGTGGTCGGCCGTGTGATCTCCGTCAGTGAAAACGAGATGAACGTGGTCTTCGATCTCTACGGCCTTCCATCGGGTGGCTACGACGTCGTTGTGGCCAATGCCTTCGATCGAACCGATCGGGTTGAAGAGGGATTCCGGTTGTCGGGAAATTCGGGCAATGTGGATGGGTCCTACACGTCGGGAGACGGAAACGGAGGCTTCGGCTCTTCCGGTGGAGGAGGGTGCGACATTCCCGCACAGCCGGACCAAGCCGGCGTACCGGGTTCGGCGATCTTAGCGCTCCTGCTTCCCTTAATCTTGATCGGCCTGGCCCGGTTTTATCTCTCGCCGGAACCGAGGTCATCGGAACCCAGGCTCGCGGCCAAGAAAGAACCCAAGTAGGTTTCGCGGCTCTTATGGCTGCCAGCCGGCGGTGATGACAAAACCTTGAAAAACATCCGACGTCGAGGAGCCGGGCGTATTGGCCGGGGAAACTCGAGTTGGTGTGCCTGAAAAATTGCTATCCAGTTTAACGTACTGATAACCCAAATCGACGACAAACCGTTCATAGAAAAACCAATAAAGCCCAGCGATAAAGCCGAATCCCGACGTACTGGATCCCGTACCGGTTTCAACCGGCGATTCGGTCAGCTTAACCCACGGCCAGTACGAACCGCCCACTTTGATCCCGGCTTCATTACGCTTCTTGGGGGCGTAGACGGGAACCTGCGCGCCGACGCCGATGGCCAAACCTGAATATTTGTCGTCGGACAAGATCGGTTGGTCGCCAATGTCATACTTGAGATATCGGTAGCCGCCGAAACCGCGTAACTCCAAATCGCGATCGCCAAGCCGAACCGGATATCGACCCACTGCGTCCCCTCCCAACTGCCAGAGCTTTGCATCCGCGTTCGACGTCGTTCCGGGCCCCGAAGGGACGTCGAGCGAAATGAAGCCGAGGGAAAAATCGAATTGGACGCCCGCGTACGGAACAATCCAGTATTCCCCGTTGACACCCACGTTCACAAAATAACTCCCGGAGGAATCGATCGCCGTAACGCCGTCGGAACGGACCAGCGAGTAGTCGTTCTTGAGGAGTTTAAGACCCGCCATCACTCTCATCCGATCGGAAACAAAGGAATCCCCCCGTGCCTCTTCGCGCGGCTCGACGAACGTCCCCGAGCTTCCCGACTTTGCGGCGGTCGGAACCGGCGTCGATTTCGGCGCCGGCATTCTCTGTTGCTCCGGCGGAGCCGACGAAACAGGCGCGGCCCGACTGCCCGCGGCGGCTCCGCCGGCGCCGGCTGCGGCTCCCGCATCCTTCACCACATTGGATCGTGTCGCTTTGGACAAAAGATCTTTCGTCGCCAAATCGGCGAGCTGCTGCGTAAAGTTTCCGCCGAAGGCATACTGCCGGGAAATCAGCATGGCCGATGACTTCGCCTCGCGGAGACCGACTTGAAGAACGAATTTCTGCGCCATCGTAACGGATCCCTCGACGAAGTAATCGACCTTCATGAGGTCCGCGACCTGTTTTTGATATTTCACATCATAAAGTTGGTCGCTCCGAAGACCGTAGCGGCGGATGTTCGATTCAAAGGTGTCCGAAGGATACGTCCAGTATCCGGGTGTGCGATTGATCGCGATTCGCATTTTCTCCGTGATAGACCGGGAATCGATCTGCTTCGTCCGGTCATTGAACGGAAGAACGACGACGCGCGTCTGCGCAAACGCGTTTCCAACGGAACCAAACAGAATTAAGCCCAAGGAAACCAGTCGGAGGGAAAACCGCATGGATATCCTTCGCATAATAATGAAAAAAACGCGCGGGGCACATTCTTCCCCACCCTTCGTATCACCTATTTTCGATTTCGTGGCGCTGTCTTAAATATCCACAATCCAGACGCCTCGCTCGGGCGCCTTCTTTTCCTCTTGCAGTGCAGGACGCGGAGGCATCGGAAATTCTTGAAGGGGGAGCTCCAACGGGCGCGGCTGCCGCCACTGGTCTCTCTCCTTGTCGATGATCTTCGGTATGAACATCGTTGGGTCTCCGCTTAACCTCTATAAGCGCAACCTCTGTGCCACGTTTGGAGGCTATCGACCCAAAAATAAGTAGCTGATATTACGTTGTTTTTTAGGCGGTAGCGGATTTCCTCAAATCACTTAGATCGAGTTAGGTGTAACTATAGAAACTCCGTAAAAAATCGACCTAAGACTCAAGCAACTGAAATAATTACTGATTGTCCTTAGTCTGGAATTTCCGCCCCATGAGCAGCAATCAAGCATAGCCGGAACTTCAGTCCCGGGGGCGGTCGCGCAGTGAACGAACCAAGCGCCCTTAGTCTGTTCTGAGCGCCTGGGAGCCGATCCGATAGATCAGGTAACCCATGAACGAAAAGACCGCCAGAGCAAAGATCTGGGAACCGGCCAGGGGACCAAAGACGCTGGGTCCGACCTTCTCCGCCGCCTCGCGGACGTGCTCCCAATTCGCTACAACCGCCACGGCAATGCCCCCGAGCGCTCCACCCGCCACGAGGCCGGATGAGAAGAGAGAGCCGGCTCCGGCTTCTCCTTCTTCCGTCGTTTTTTCACCGCGCTTTTTCGCTTTCCGTTCACGGTTTCGATCCACCAGCGCCCGAACCATTCCGCCGCAAAAAACCGGCGCGGTCGTGGACAATGGAAGATAGAGCCCGACGGCAAACGCCAACACGGATTGAACGCCGCACAGGATCATCGTGAAGGCAATGAACGCGCCCGCGAGAATGAATCCCCAGGGCAATTTCCGCGTCAGAATTCCGTCGATGACCAGCGACATCAGCCGCGCCTGCGGCGCGGGCATTTTTTCTCCGCCGATCCCCTCTTGGAAATTCGCCAGGCTCGTGCCGTCCTCCGCCACAACGTAGCGTCCGGCGGCCAGATCGGGAACGCCTTCACGCACAATCCCCACGCGGTACTCTTTGGATTCATAGGAAACCGTATCGGCCGTTACGAATTCGGCCGGGATCGCCACCGCCGCCGGAAGCGGCGTGAACGTGCGATACGTCCGGTTCATGAAAAGCAGCGTTCCGCCGATGATGAAAGCGCTGGTCGTTACGCCCAACATCAGACCGATCTGCTGATTCTTCGGCGTACCTCCGACCAAGAAACCGGTTTTCAAATCCTGCGAAGTCGTCCCCGCGTTCGCGGCCGCAATACAGATGACGGAACCGACTGCGAGGGCCACAAGCGCGTAACCCCCGCCCGTCCAACCGGCCAGCAGAAACAAAAGGCAGGTGAACATGAGCGTGGCGATCGTGTCGCCGGAAATCGGATTGGACGTCGTGCCGATCATTCCGACCACCCGACACGAAACAGTGACAAAGAAGAAACCAAAGATGACGATCAGGACGGACGCTACGAGGTTGGAGAACGGATGTCCGGGATGGATCGCGAAATTGAGAACCATCCAAAGAATCGCGACGATCGTGACCGAGCCGCCGGCCAAGAGCCAATTCGGCATATCGCGTTCGGTCCGAACGCGGGTGTCCGCCGGCTGGTCGTTCGATTCGCGGCTCGCCTTGAAGCTCCGCATTCCACCCGCGAACGATTCCACAATCATCGGCAACGACTTAATCAGGTTATAAAAACCTCCGACCACCACCGCTCCGGCGCCGATATATCGAATGTAGTTGCTCCAGATTTGTCCCGGTGACATTTCCGCGATCGGGATTTTTCCGGGCGGGATGACCATCCCTCCGACCGATCCGAAAAATTGAATGAGCGGCAGCAGACACATCCAGGCGAGAACCCCGCCGGCCACCATGATCGACGCCGATCGCGGCCCGATGATATAGCCGATGCCCATAAGTTCAGGGGAAACCTCCACCGTAGCCGTCATTCCCGGAAACGCCTTCTTCGACGTCCAGGCGACCACTTCTTTCCAGAACAAAAAGACCGCCATCAAGATCTTGTAGCCGATGCCGAAGCCGACTCCTTGGAAGACCCGCTTGGCCATCTCGCCGCGTTTTTCTCCCGCAATGAGAATGTCGGCGCACGCCGTCCCCTCGGGATACGGAAGAACGCCGTGTTCTTTCACGATGAGCGCCCGGCGAAGGGGAATCATGAACAGAACGCCGAGCCAACCTCCGCAAAGCGCAAAGACCGTGATCTTCCAATATTCAAGGTTGTGGCCGAGGAAGATGACCGCCGGAATCGTGAAAATCACGCCGCCCGCGATCGCCTCGCCGGCGCTCCCGATGCATTGAACGATGTTGTTTTCCAAAATCGTGGAGCGCCCGAGCGTTTTCAAAATCATGATGGCCAGCACGGCGATGGGGATCGAAGCGTTGACCGTCAAGCCGAGTTTCAGTCCGAGATAAACCGTCACCGCGCCGAAGATCAGGGCGAATGCGACGCCCACGACAATGGCTTTGATCGTCATCTCCGAAACGGTTTGATGGGGGGAAACGTACGGTTGGAAATTCGTTTGGGCTTTCTGGGTCGCCTGTTTCTGCGCAGCTTGCATCGCCGGGACCTCCTGGTGGATCTGAGTGCACCGCCATACCAGCGCGCGCGGGCGCCGGTCAAACAATTTATGCGAACGCTTTACTTCTTTTCCTGAGCGAACGACTTCCGAACCATCCAAAAAGCGAGAGCGGCCAAAGCAATGACCGACAAAATCTCCATCCCGATGTTTCCGAGACCCGCTCCCAGTTTCCACGACGTTATGTTCTTGTACGCCAGCATCGCCAGAAGCACGCCCACGATCGATTCGCCGGCGATGATCCCCGAAGCCAACAGGACGCCTCTGCGCCCAACTTCTTCCTTGCGAGACGAACGGGAGGAGATCCATTGAATGATGCCTCCGACCATCATTGGCACGCTCAGGCCGATCGGAAGGTAGATTCCCACGGCGACCGGCATGACATGCAGCCGGATCGAGGAGTCGATTCGTTCAAGAATTGTGTCGGCCAACAGAATCGCCACGCCGATCGCCATTCCGATCGCGACCATATTCCAGGGGAGCGTCCCGTCACCGAAAAAGCCTCGCGCGAGGGCGGCAAACAAGGCGGCTTGAGGAGCGGACAGCTCCCTCCCGCCGATTCCCCCGGTTCCCGCGTTCAATGAGCCTTCGTGGATGGCGATGAGGACCGGCGCCATCACCAGGGCCGCCACGATCACACCCCACATTTTAATCACCTGCTGCGCCCGGGGAGAGGCACCCAACAAATAGCCGGTGCGCAGGCTGTTCGCCATGTCTCCCGAAGAAGAGGAGACACAGCAGACGATCGCTGCAATGCCCAAAATCGACACCATGCCCGGCGCCCCGGAAATGCCCATCAGATAAAGAACCCCTCCGGCTACGAGGACGGCGCAGATCGTCATTCCGGAGACGGGGCTGTTGGTGTTTCCCACAAGACCGACGATGTAAATCGCAACCGCCGTAAAAAAGACCGACATGACCGCCATGATGACGCTGTTCGCGACCGTCAACCCGATCTGGTGGTCGAGCAGTGAATAGTAAACTGCCCCAGTCACCAGAACCGTGGCCAGTGTAAGCAGAATGACGGTCATTCCCGATACGCTCCGCTCAGTCTTGGCCACGGGGCCGGTTTCATGGCGGCGCTGGAACTGCGAAACCAGCTCACGCCCGGCGATCAAAAGACTTTTTCGGACACGCCAGATCGAAATCATCCCGCCGACGATCATCGTGCCGACACCGATGTAACGCACCTTGGTCGACCAGAGCGTCCAGGCTTGATCCAGCGCCGATCCTGCACTTGGATCCGCCCCCATCCATGGAATCGCGATGAACCAACCGATCGCTCCGCCGAGCAAGACTTGCATGGCCACGCCGGTTCCGACGATGTAGCCAACACCGATCAACGCAGGAGAAATATCGGCGCCGAACACAAAGATACGCGATCCAACATATCGAGCGACCTCGACGGTGTTCACAAAAAGACCGCCGAAGGAGCCGACGAATTTGAATACGGATCCGAGGCCGAGAGAGGCAAAGAGGAGTGCAGCTCCTTGCGAAACTTCTCGTTCACTGGCCACGTGTGCCCCGGCTACGACTTCTCCTTCGCCCGCTTTCAAAAGCTCGGCACAGGCCACCCCTTCCGGGTAGGGGAGGTCCTGGTTATCGACGACAAAAACTTTCCGCATCGGAATCGTGAGAAGGATTCCCAAAAGTCCGCCGGTGATAGCGATCAGAGAAGTGGTCCAGAAATGAAAAGTTTGCCAGGCGCCGATCATAATGAGAGCGGGAATCGTAAAAATTACGCCCGCGGAGAGCGCTTCGCCGGCCGACGCCCCGGTTTGAACCAGGTTCGACTCCAGAAGGGAGCGCCGCCTCATCATTCCGTGCAGAATTCCCATGGCGATGACGGCCGAGGGAATCGACGCCGATACGGTTTGGCCCACCTTTAGGCCGAGATAAACATTTGCCGCGCCAAAGATGACGGAGAGAACGAGCCCCATTAAGACGGCGGGCAGCGTGACTTCTCGAAGCGGCTCAAGAGTGATTTTCGCCATCTCAAGAGTGATTTTTGCCACGGCGTACTCTCCTTCTTGCAGCAGAGAAGAAATTTCTTCGCATACAGACGGCGATTCTGCAGGTCAAGCGCTTTTGCGTGGAAAAAGCGGTTCGGGCGAGCGAATGGCGAACGCGCTTGTTTTCCCCGGAGCCGCGAGGTTTCCAAACGTAAAAGGATCCGTCACGTCCTTATCGACAAATTCCAGCAAACGCTTCATTTGGAACGGCATGACCGGCGACAAGAGAATCCCCGCCCAGCGAATCCGTTCGAGCAGAACGTAGAAAAGCTCGGCCAGCTTTTGTTGGTTTGCGGGATCCTTGGCGAGCGACCAAGGCTGCATTCGATCGATCAAAAGGTTCGCCTCCGACACCAACACCCAGGCCTCCGCGAGCGCTTCGTCGATCGCGTACGAATCCATCTTAAGTCGGTACATCTTGACGATCGTTTCGATTCGTTCGAGCTCCCCCGGCATCGTAAGTTTACTCGGACGCTTGAGTTTGTCGCCGATGTATTTCTTCACCATCGTGAGCGTCCGGCTGACTAGATTTCCAAGGTCGTTCGCCAGGTCGGCATTGTAACGAGCTACGAACCGTTCTTCGGTATAATCCCCGTCGCGGTCCCACGGTACTTCCCGCATGAGATGGTAACGCAAAGGATCGGCTCCGTGAGCTTCCGCCAGCGACAAAGGATCCGCGATGTTCCCGCGGCTTTTGGACATCTTCTCGCCGCCGATCGAAACGAATCCATGCCCCCAAACCGCCTTCGGAACGGGAAGGGAGGCCGCCATCAACATCGCGGGCCAGATCAAGCAATGAAACCGCGTAATGTCCTTCCCGATCACGTGGAGATCGGCCGGCCAGTAGCGTTTGTATTTCTCCCCGCCGATGGGACCGACAGCGGAAACATAGTTAATGAGCGCATCGAACCAAACATACGCGACGGCACCCTCATCGAACGGAAGTTTCACGCCCCAATCCTTGTTCGCCCGCGAGATCGAAATGTCTTCGAGGCCCTGCTCCAACACTTGAAGAATCTCGTTCCGCCGTGCGACGGGGCGCAGAAAATTCGGCCGCTCCCCGTATAGTTTTCGAAGAGGATCGGAAAACGCCGAAAGGCGAAAAAAATAATTCTCCTCTCGAATCCACTCCGGCTTCGCTTGGTGCGTCGGGCAGAGGCCGCCGACGAGATCTTTCTCCTGGTAAAAAGCCTCGCACGAAATGCAGTAATGGCCTTCGTACGGCGCCTTATAAATGACCGGTTGTCCCTTGGCGTCCCGAGCTTTAAAGATCCGCCCCGCAATGTCGCGAACGACGACGTGATGGTTCGGCATCGTCGTCTGGATGAAGAAGTCGTACGAGAGGTGAAGGGCTTTCCAGGTCTCCTGAAATTTTCCCGCCATTTGATCGCAGTAAACTTTTGGATCGAGTTTCTCCGCCTCCGCCTTCTTCCGAACGTTTTGCGAGTGCTCGTCATTTCCCATCACAAAATAGACGTCATCCCCGCACAGCCGGCGGTACCGGGCGATGACGTCCGCGCCGATCTTTTCATACGCCGTCCCCAAATGCGGCGTGGAATTGGCGTAGTCGATCGCCGTCGTGATGTAGAACTTGGCCACGGTTGAACCTTGTCGTTCTTTTAGCGGGTTGCAACTTCGCAATCCAGAAAAGAGTGGGAAGTGGATGGGAGAGGCGCGACCGGCTAAGATGATCGAGATTTATGTCCCGCCGAATGATCGACCGATACAGCCCTCAAAAACTCGAACCGAAATGGCAGGCGGCGTGGCATCGGGCCAAGGCGTTTCGGGCGAAAGAAGGAAAAGGGAAAAAGTATTACGTCCTGGAGATGTTCCCCTACCCCTCCGGGCGAATCCACATGGGCCACGTCCGCAATTATTGCATCGGCGACGTCGTGGCTCGGTACCGAATCCGGTGCGGGTACAACGTTTTGCATCCGATGGGCTTCGACGCCTTCGGCTTGCCGGCGGAGAACGCGGCGATCGCCAACAACGTCCACCCCCGGAAATGGACCTACGACAACATGAAATTCATGGAGGGGCAGCTCAAACGGCTCGGTCTTTCAATCGATTGGGAACGAAAGGTCGTCACCTGCGACCCGGACTACTACAAATGGGAACAAGAGCTCTTCATCGAGATGTACGAAAAAGGACTGGCGTACCGGAAGCTCTCGGTCGTCCACTGGTGTCCGAAATGCAAGACCGTTTTGGCCAACGAACAGGTGGAAGACGGCCGCTGCTGGCGATGCGACGCCGAGGTGAAGAAAAAGAACCTTGAACAATGGTTTCTCCGGATCACGGCGTACGCCGACGAGCTGCTAACGGCGTTGAAGGAACTCGAAGGTGGCTGGCCGGAGCGCGTTCTGGCGATGCAGAACAACTGGATCGGGAGGAGCGAGGGCGCCTATATCGATTTCGAACTGGAAAGCGTCCCCCACGAAAAACTCCGCGTTTTCACCACCCGCCCCGACACGATCCACGGCGCGACGTTCCTGGTGCTGGCGCCCGAGCACCCGCGCGTGCCGGAGCTGCTGGCGGAGGCTCCGGACCGCGCCGAGCTCGCCGCCTGGATCGAGCACGTGCGCAAGACGCCGCGCATCGAGCGGGAAGGGGAGGGGAGCGCCAAGGAGGGCCGGGACACCCGCGCCTTCGCGCTCAATCCCGCCACCGGCGAGCGGATCCCGATCTGGCTCGCCAACTACGTGCTGCCCGATTACGGAACCGGCGCCATCATGGGCGTGCCCGCCCACGATCAGCGCGACCTCGATTTCGCCCGCGCGGAGGGGTTGCCCGTGCGGCTCGTGTACGTGCCCGAGCGCGATGCGCCGGACCCGGCGACCATGACGGAGGCCATTCCGCACGCGGGTGCGATCCGCGGCACCGGCCTCTTCGATGGCCTGCCGGCCGACGAGGCGACGAAGCGGAGCTTCGTCGAATGGCTGGATCGCGCGGGGTTCGGCCGCGGCAAGGTGACCTACCGGCTGCGCGACTGGCTGATCTCGCGTCAGCGCTACTGGGGGACGCCGATCCCGGTCGTCTATTGCGACCGTTGCGGCATCGTGCCGGTTCCCGAG
>DATDPG010000127.1 GCA_035292885.1 Bdellovibrionota bacterium
GCGTGTGGCGGAAGCCGATTACACCCACAACGGCCAAAGAACTTCGGAAAATGATGATTCAGACCGTCGCCGATGGAACGGCGCGAAAAGGTTTCCGGGGACGCGAGCGCGACAAAATCTTGCGGCTTTTGGAGGTCGGTGGGAAAACAGGGTCATTAACGGGGAAGAACCCACGCGGCAAGCACGAATGGTTCATCGGATACGCGCAAAGCCCCAACCGAAGGGTGGCGATCGGGATGGTGATCGTGAGCGAAACGAAATGGAAAGTCAGGCCCTCGGAACTCGCCAAAGAGATCTTCCATTATTATTTTTCTCCCCGCTTGGTCATGGAAGCGAACGCCCAACCACCTCTGTATGGCCCCTGAAATGAGCGAAAGAAAGCCCGGACTTTTCGGGCGGCGGTATCTGATCGATCCGCGATTTCAGATGAAGTACACGCTTCTCATCGTGGTTCTTTCCGCCGTGGTCTACGGAATTCTCGGCTACAAGCTTTATCAAAAGGATTTGGCCATCACACAAGTCTTGCAGATTCAAAACCTCGATCTGCAGGACATGGTGCGGACCCAGGACGCCTACATCCTTTATTATCTCGCCGGCTTTTTTCTGCTTCAGGTGATCAGCCTCGTTGTCCTGGGAATTCTGATCACGCACCGCATCGCCGGGCCGGTTTATCGCGTCCAACGGTATTTGGAGGAAATGGCGAAATCCGGTGATATCAAACCGATGGACAGCATTCGTTCCAAGGATGAATTCCACGAATTCTTTGAGTCCATTTCGGGCGTCATCAACATACTCAAAGCCAGAACGGACGTGCAGCGAAGCAAGCTTCATGAACTTCAACGGGCGATTTCGGAAGCCAAAAACGATCCCACCAAAATGGATCGTTGTCTTGAACTCAGCCGTTCGCTATTAAGCTGATGATTATTTTTTTGTGGCTTCCTGGCCGGCGAACTCGAACTTTTCGTCCTTCGGCGGCGTGAACGAAAACGTATATTGCATCTTCACATAGCGAACCGGGATTTGGGGGAACGGGATTTTCTGAACTTCGTCGACGATGCAATTTTGGATCGCGATGTCCTGGAGAGTGGCATTCTTGACCGACGCGTTCGAAACGCGGCCGCTGTTTAACACACGGAACTCGACCGTGACATTTCCGCGCAACTTCCGGTTTTTTCGAACGGCGTCGATATAACAACGATTGATCCTCGGCGTTTCTTCCCGAACCGCCTGTCGAAGCCGGCCGAGATCCGCAGGCTCGAAAATATAGGACGTCAACATCGTGGCGTCGAGGCGGAAGGTCCGCAATAATTGCTCATGTTCGATCAAGTGGACCGATCGATCCTCTCGGATCTCCGCCTGACTGGCGCGGAGGGTTGCGACGGCGACATCGACGGCCCGCGGGTTCACATTCTTTCGAAGATAATTTTTGTACGTTTCAGGCGTGACGACACCGGTCTGCATCCCGTAAAGGTCGACTTTGAGATTCACCCGATGCCAGTTGCCCTGGGGAATTCGCCCCGACTGCTGCAGTCCGATCAACGTCAGGCACTGCCGGCCGGCCTGCAAAACAGACGCATCGGGGTCTTTCGTGGCGGCGCGCTGGCAATCTATTTTCCCCTGAACAGAGCCGATTCGCCCGATGGCTTGCGCGGCCCGACTTCGAACATGCGCCGATCCGTCCTTCAACACCTGTCGCAGCGCGGGAAGGGCGCTGGCGTCACCCGTGACGCCGACCAGCCAAGCGGCCATGGCTCGGTCCCCGCGCTCGGGCGCACTCAGCATGTAATCGATCCAAGAAGAAAGGTGGATGGCCGGACGCAAATTCCAAAGCACGCGCTCCACAGCGAGCATTTCGCCCTGGGAAAGCAATTCCTCGTGCGCGAGTTCAAGAACCGGAGCGATGACACGATGGTCGGGGATTTGTCCGACGGCGTAGATCGTGGCTAAACGAACGGCGGGATGGTCTTCCCGCCGTAAAGCTCGGATCATCCAGTCGGCGACCGTACCGTCCGCGACTTTCCCGAGCGCATTAGCCGCCGCCATGCGGACCTTATAATCCGAGCCGTGCTCGAGTTCCCTCATGAGGTACTCGATTTTGGCGCTTCCCTCGAGCGAATGGCCCAATTGCGTGGCTGCGATCAAGATCGCGAGCGTAACGCCGAGAAGCGGAGGTAACGCCGGGAAACGAGAAAACATCGTTAAGGAGAATTCCTATTATGATATCGCGTTCGATTCCCTTCGGTCAATCGGGAACATAGAAAATACCAAGTAATTTTAAGCGGTTGTGGTGTCGTGCTCCTCATTTCCCTCTTCAATGTCCTGGCGATAAATGGTTTCCAACGCGTCGCATAGTTCCCTATACCTCGGCTCCTCACTTTTCAACCAAACTTCACGGACCGGCTCGTTTTCCGGGCGGATATCGAGGCCGCCGGATTCCTTGGAACGGATCACGTCCACCACGTACGGCGTGTGCTCCTCATCTTCGACGTACTGAAGCGTGATTCGATATCGGGCGCGAATCAGTTCTTGCGATCGGCTGTATCGAATCTTTTGCGTGCCGTTCTCATCCAGCAAGAAGCCGACCTGCATTCGGATCGTTTTGCCGCCGCGAAAAGGCACTTCGCGCAGACGATCCTTTTGAAGCGAAAACGGCAAGCGCTCACTAGTCGATGTCGGAATATCCGGTGAGCGTGATCGTCAGACCGATGATCAGTGTGCGCAGATTCGGTCCCGGGAGATAAGCGCTTTCCACCCGGAAAAAAGGACCCAAGTATGGTTTGAATAAAGCGTTCGGGAACCCGACCGTAAAATCAATTCCGGTACTCCAGCCGAAATGATTGCCGCCGAGAGCTCGAATATAAAGCGCATTGGCGTCGATCTGGCCGCGCAACATTTTCCAATTCAGGTACCGAACCACCGGGCCTCCGCCGACACTGTGTACGTCTTCGTCGTTCAAACGAATAAACGTGTAGGGAACATGGAGCCCCACCTCTTTTAGAATGAAGTAACTGACGTGCGCGCCGATCGCGAACGCCGAGCTGTCAAATCCCGCCGGGCGATCGGTAACATCGGCATAACCCGGACGGACGGCGAGAGAGACCTCCTTGAATTCAGAATACCAGCGCCCTCTCTCGGAGAGCATTTTTGGGCCTTCCTGTTCCGGTCGAAGTTTTTTCTCGGGCGGTCCTTCGATCGGCGGCGTGGCCGATTCCGTCGCTGCAGCGGCGCCGTCTGCGCCCGCGGCCCCTGCGGGGGTTTCCGGTTCGGGTTCGGACTCTTTGGTTTCCGTCTTCGGTTCCGGCGCCGCTTCTTCCTCCTCCGGCAGAGTTTCCTCTTCCACGTCATCCTCGGGTTCGGAATCGACTTCGACGTCGGTGTTTTCCTCCGTGAGCGTTGGTTTCGGTGCCGGAGTCGCCTTCTTTTGCTCCGCCGCAAAACTGAAACCGGGAGTCGGAACGGGAAAGGAGAAAGACAGAAACAGGGTGAAGGCCGCGGCGACCGTGAAACGCATTTCACTACTTTATAGCAGATTGCGTCCGAGGGCCATTCGCGTAGTGTGAGCGCGATGCCCGCCGAAGCGACATCGTGGGTGTTCCAGGGCACGTCTCCGCTTCGTCTGGATCGTTTTCTGGCCGATCAGTTGACCGGAATTTCTCGCTCCTACATTCAAGATCTGATCGTCCAGGGGATCGTACGTGTGAACGGAATCAAAGCTCGAAAAGGGCATCTGCTGAACGAAGGAGATCGGGTCGACATGGACTCTTTTGCGCGGCCGGAGGAGCGGGAGATCGAACCGAGTCCCGACATTCCCTTGCATATCCTCTGGCAGTCTTCCGATTTTCTTGTGGTCGATAAACCGGCGGGACTCCCCACTCATCCCAATGATTTTTCCGATCGGAACACTTTAGCCAATGCGTTGTTGGCCCGCTTTCCTGCGATTGGAAATGTCGGCGACGATCGCCTTCGTCCCGGAATCGTCCATCGGCTCGATACCGACACGTCAGGGCTGCTCCTGATTGCGCGCACGCAGGAAACGTTTCGTGTCTTACGCAAGCTGTTTGACGAGCGGAAAATTCAAAAAACCTATGTTGCGCTCGTTCTGGGAGACATCGAACAACCGGGTGAAATTCGGGCGCCGCTGGCCCATCACCCGAAGAACCCGCGAAAAATGGTGGCCGTCAAAGAGGGGACCGAAATCCGCTCGCGCCCACGAGACGCCCTGACATTATATGAACCGATCGAGCGTTTCGGCCTGTACACTCTTCTGAAGGTGCAAACCAAGAGCGGGCGAATGCACCAGATCCGTGTTCACTTGAGCTCGATCGGCCATCCTCTCGCAGGCGACCGTCTCTACCAAACTTCACAAGAGCGGTCTCGGGATTCTCTTGGAATGAAGAGGCATTTTCTTCACGCCACAGAAATCAAAGTACCGATTCCTTCGGATCCGTCGCCGCACTGCTTTGAAAACCCGGTGGCCGCAGAACTTCAGACCGTTCTGGAACAGTTGAGGCACCGGCCGTAACCTTCGTTCTGCTCGCTGGAATGGGAGTTCTTACTTCGGGAGTCCCGCAAGCAAGCGATGGAGGCAACGGTTAAGCATTACAATTCAATAGGTTAAATAAAATTTGAAATTCCAATTTTTGCGAACCGGGCACGAAAAAAATTGCACGCCCAATGGCTTGAAACAAAAGGGTTTTTGGCTGTTTCGCTGGCGGTTGAATTTGGTCCGCTGAAGCATGGCCCAAATCAGATCCGGCTGAAAATAAAAGACCTTCCTAACACATCGAATTTACAAGAAATCTTCATTGGTACGCGGGTTGCTCTTCTAAGGCTGTCTGTATGATGGGGATGCGCTCATTTATGCAATTCAGCTCACGCCGGAAAGCGCCCAATCGTGGAATGGCTCTCATGGTGGTGATTCTCGCGCTTGTGGTTATCACGGTGATCGGCGTGATGGCCCTCAAAGGCTCTATCCTCGGACAGAAAATCGCCGGAAACCGTTCGCAAAAAATGAGTCTGGATAATCTGGCCCGCTCGGCCCTGGAAATCATTCAGCAGCGGATGCACGACCGAATGAATCTACCCGCCAAGAGTCCCGACGGTGACGATTGGGATTGGGCGAACGACGAGCCGAAGAAATTTGTCGTCGCTGCGGATCACACGCCTCTCTGCGACGGAAGCGCAGCTCCAGGCTCGTGCCACGGCTGGTTGATTGGAGGGACCTGCTATCACGGATATCGGCTGCAGAATGCGGAGAATGTCGATTGCCAAGTCCAGGAGTACGCGGCTGATTTCAAATGGGAGGGGGAACAGAGTCCTGCCGTCGGCGTATTTAAACCTTGCCTCACTTCGAACAATTGCACTTCGGATGAAAGCAACCAGTGGACGGCAAAGTATGTTTCCGACACGCCCAGAACCTCCGGCGAAGTCGACATCTTGAATGACGGGATAAATGATTTTGGCCATCAGATTGAAGTACAAGTGGAGGCGTTCGATAGCAAGAGCGGCAAAAAGGTAGTCGTTCGAGCCGACATTTTGTTGGTCGCACCATCCCCTTCCGCGCCCGCAGCCATACCCATGTACGCGAACGTCATTTCACGAATGAGCTTGATGAGCGGCTTCATAAAGGGTTCCGTGGCGCAGATTCTCGATCCGGCGATGTTCCCGCACAAACATGCATCCGTCACCGGCGCGGATCTTGGGCCGGTTGATTCCTATTACTTCAATATCGGCGAATTCGGGATGCTCCATTGGAGTTGTAAGAAGCTGTTTTCGGGTCTCTTCGGTCAGCAAGACCCGTGTTTATCTCAGGCCACCGTTCTCCGCTTCGACCGCGAAACAAACAACGTCGCCTTGAATGCCTTCTACGCGAATATGCAGGTGGGAGGCGTCGTAACGAATCTTGAACTGGGTTCGCGGCTCTTCCCACAAGTTTCACCTCCTCCGGCTCCGGGTTTAGTCGTCGATGACGGCGACGGCGCGACGGGAGACACCAATAATGGTCCCCTCCCGGACGATGTCCTGATCAACCAGGATCCAACTGTGAATTCGATTTACAAAACCGCAATCGTTGGAAGGGATCGCTACGGCGCCATGCCAACGCCTGCGTTACAACGAATCGCTAACGGCACATTGGCAGCTACCGGAAACTGCATCGATCGAAATACAGGTACGACGGACGCGTTCACCCCTACAAACGTATTGGACAACGACGGAACCAGCGACCATATCGATCACTCAAACGTTGTTCTCAAACCCGATGCCGGGTGTTCGATCGAGGCTTCCGGAACTTTCGTCATTGATGGCGACCTCATCATCGCGGGGAATGGTCAAGGGGCCTTTAAGGCGCCAAGCGGAATTATGGATGCCACGCTTTTCGCGACCGGAAACATTTACATCTTGAACGATATCAATGTGGCGAACGGTCCGCCTGAAATCATAGCGCCATCGATTCCTGGGTCCGATCGGGCTTACCCGAACGGTTTTCGTCTGGCCGGTGGATGGCAGGCTAGCACCGGCTGTCCCCTAGGCGGCGTAGGCTGTGCCGTTGGAAGTGTCTTCGACAAGCTGGCTCTCATGGCGAACGGTCACATCATTGTCGGCAACCTGGCCAACAGCAATAATTTCGCTCATGCGATGACGTACGCTAATACCGAACTCAATTATTTCAACATCGATATGACGGGGGACGGAGTCGGCGATCTCATAGTGCCGGACGGCTATCGCCCAAGCTCGACGCCTCGGAATCTTGGAGGGAGCAGCTTTCAAGTCCAGCGAGACACATGTGCCGAACAGTCCAGCCGAGGATTTGAAGTTCACTGCAATACCCAAGCGATCGGTCTTTTGCCGGCCGGCTCGTCCCTGGTGGACCAAGTGTATAATTTCGCCTTCGCGGAGGAGTCAGGAACCGCGAGCCAAGCGGGCTATGGCTACGTCCGCAATTCATCGGACACAACGCCGGGCCCAGCCACCCCAGGGCGAGCGGTGGTGACGGATCCGGATTTCGAAAGTGGCCCGCCGATCAATGGGGCTCAGAGTGACCTGTTTCGGAATGGATGGATTTCAACGGATATGTTTCGTCAATTAGCCGGCGGAACGATAGTCCCAGCGAATCCGCAGCTTCAACATGATTCGTTTGATCCGGATTATGTCAACCGCGCACATTACATTGCCGCGAAGCTCTATGCCGGCGGAACAATTCTGGGACTGGGGAGTTTTGATGACAAATATAACCTGCCATCTGGGGTACCGAATCCGGACAGCCCTACGGGTGCTAATTTCTATTCGAATACATCGAATAATCGCAGTCTGGATTTGCTGAAAAGGGTGACGGACACCGGCCGCTACGATCAGCGCTGTACGAGTGCCGCTCCGGGCGACATTCCTTATTTGTCACCGACAGCGAGCGGCACGCGGCCTTCGGGAATCGATATCTTCGGAGGTGTTTACGCACCCTACATCAACATACTGTCAACCAGCGGTCTTTGTGTGTATCGCGACAATCGCGAAGTTGAATTGGGAGAGGCACCGATCTTGGTCATTCCGGGCCCGGCTTACCAGGAGGATATTCTTGCGCGTCCATAAAAAACGCCAGAGCGGTTTCGGATTGATAGAGCTCATGATCTCTCTTCTGGTTCTGACGATTGTTTTGCTCGGAGCCTACAAATTTATGAACCGGGTTTCGCGTGTCACGGCCCAAACGTTGAAGACGACCGACAAATCGCGTGAAACGACGGCGTTGCAGCTTAAGCTCAATCGAATGTTGCGAAACTTGGGTTTCAATCCGGGAGTGGTTCCCTATGTCGTGGACCCCGCCGATCCGCTCCGTTGGGATAAGCGGATTGGCGTTACGATGATCAGCGCTATAGAACTCGACTACACGTCGAATGACAACGTTCTTCAGGAGGGCTGTACTCCGTCCAATTCTGCTTGCAAGAACGACGTTGTTCAAGACTCGGAAAAATACGAACTGTGGATCGCCTCCGATCCGGCAAATCCTGTGAGTAGCAAAATCACCGGGTCCGGATCGGGAACGTTTCTGGCCAAACTGGACCAGTCTGCGGATCAATTGTGCACACCTGTAGCCAACGAGAAATTCGATCAGCGTTATGTTCTCGTGGGAAGAACAAAAGCTTCCTCCACATCGATGTTCGCCGATCCGACCGTACCGGTGATATTAGAAGATAAAGTTCTTTGTATGGAAATCCGATACTTCACACGGGGTGATACGGCCAACGGAGAAAAGCCGTGGGAACGACTTTGGTCAGGTTCCACAGTTGGGCCACCGACATATCCCTATCAACCGCCGATTTACGCTAACAACGGAACTCCATCCGAGGGAGATTACTTCAAGTTTTTGCGCGATCGCGTCCAAAAAATTGAGATAGGCCTCTTGTTGGAAGTGGGAACGGATCAGTTGAAAGAGCGTGACGCAGCTAATGTAAACCCACTGACCGGCGATTTCCGAAAGACCGATCGACTCATATTTGAGACAAAGATTGCAAACCAGCCTTGGCTTCAATCGTATACTACGGGGAAGCTTCCGGGGCGGGGATAGGCGAGGGGGCGAGATCGTTCGTCCCGTTGGTCGGTTTCTTTTCCTCTAAAAGGGGTAGTCGAATTTTCACTCCCGCATGCGGAGGCGTGGAAAAGATTTTCGGGTTCAAACGTTTGAGCAGCCAAATGGGAGTTTCCTGGTCTTTTGAAATCGTCCAGACACTATCCCCGGCTTTGAGCTCGTATTCTTCCTCCCCGACGATGTTGTAATGCTGATGAAATTCGGTTTCCAGGACCTGATGGTATTCGATCCGCTGGCGTTCGAATTCTTTCTTTTCTTCGTCGTTGCGGACCGGAATCCGAATCTCCTGGCCGATCAGGACATCTTTGCTCGATTTGATTCCATTGAGCGTTCGAAGCGGTTGTGTCCGGCTTAGTTTGAGCCATTCGGCGAAGTGGCCGAGCGTTTCCTCGGCTTCGATACGGATCGTATAGATGGTTTTGTCCTTCTCTTTTTTCTCCGTCACAAAAAGATCTTCATCGATGCCGAAGGTCTCTCCAATCTCTTCCGTCGACAGCGGAGCGGTTTGCGGGATCGACGGTTCAAGCGCAGCCACTTGCGCAGCCGGAGAGGGCGAAGGCGATGGTGTCGGGTTGGGCGTTGCGACCGCCGCTACGACAGTTCCCGCGCTGGCCGGTGCCGGCTGCGGTTTCTTCCCGGGGACCGAGACAATCTGGCCGATTCGGACCATCGGGCGGTGACCCAGGTCGTTGGCGTCGATAAAATCCGCGCAGGAAACGCCGAATGTTCTGGCGATACCGCAGGGGGTGTCGCCCCGTTCCACACGATACGATTCGGCGCTGAATTCAAGCTGCTCGGCCGGCAATGCGTTGAGCGAGGCGACGAGAACGTCCCAATTCTTGCCGCTCTTGGGGAGGCGGAGTTCGTAGTCCTTCGGAATCAGTCGGCGGCCTTTCCACACGCGGCGAGTCAGTGAAGGATTCAGCTCTTTGATTGTCTGGGGATCGAGGCCTAGATGGTCGGACAGGCGCTGCACGGAAACCGCCTGGCTCATCCGGCCAGTTTCATACGAAAGGGGTGGATCGTAATGGACTCCCGGGAAATACATTTGTGCGTATTTCGCCACGTGCCGAGCGGCGAGAAATGTCGAATAAAAGTTTTTCACCGCGGTGCGAAATCTTCGGCCGCTGTAATCAGTAAGCACTTTGATGTAGTCGGGACCGATTTGTTTCAGAGCGCGGCGCATTCCGACCGTGCCGTAGTTATAGGACGTGATGACGAACGGGCCGAGGGAAACGTCGTTCTTTTCCGTGAACGAGGCTTCGACGATGGCGTGCATCTCGTCGTAGGAATCTTTGAAGTACCGAATCGCGCCTTTGGTGGCGAGGATCGGATCGAATCGCTCGTCGATCGTGTCGTTCAGTTTGAGGCCCAACAGTCGCGCGGTTCTCGGCATGATCTGCCAAAGCCCCGCCGCGCCTACGCGGGAATATGCGCGCGGATCGTAGGACGATTCAACGAAAGGAAGGTATTGGATATCTTCCGGGAGTTTCGCTTCCCGCAAAGCGGCTGTGATCAGGTCCCGATAGGCCCCATATCTCCGAAGGCCCTCCAAGAATCGGTCCCGATTCCCCTGCTGACAGCGGATGTTGTCGGCCGCATCCCGAATCTCCTGCGGTGTTGCCCCGTCAAACAAACCGACGAAATGCAACTCGTCTTCATTCCAGTTGTTTCCGCTCCCCCAGCGATCGGCGATTGAGAGAAGTATGGTGCGAATTCGTTGCCGCTCGTTTTTGATCGCGGCGGGTTCGCGCCGCCGCGTGCACGAGGCCGTCGATGTCAGGACGGAATAGACCCGATGTGGTTGGTCGGTGTCGTGAAAAACGACCTGGTCGGTCCCAAACTTGTGAAAAACGTCGACCCAGAAATCCACGCGCCGAGCGATTTCCTTCGGGCAGGGAAAGGCCGGATCGGAAGCCAGCGGATGCTCTTCTAAGAGATGGTGAGCCGATGCGGTCTCCGAGAATCCGCCGAAAAGAAGTACGATCGACGCGAGAATCTTTATGTTAGCGATCCTCAAGTCCCATTACGCGAGTTTTTCCTTCAGCCGTTCCACGGATTGGGCCAGAAATAGTTTGATCAAGGCTTGATATGGAACGTCACGTTGGGATCCGATGGCTCGGATCTTGTTGAGGAGGTGCGTGGGCAGACGGATGGAAATGACTTGCGTAGGCGGCGATTTGGGAAGCTTAAGTCCCAGGTCCTGAAGCTTAAGCGGCTTCGACGGATCGATCATTTCGGACGTGTCGAATTCGTCGTAATCCGTGATGGGTTTAAGTTTTTTCTTTTCTCTCTTCATAAATCTTCCGTTCTTTTCTTGAAGCCGTTCGTGCGCTGATGATGCGGATCTTTGACGCTCGCAGGGCAAACGCCGTCATCAAGACCCTTCCTTCCAAGCTTCTTCCGTACAAAATATATCGCCTTTCGTTACCGGAAGAATGACGGGTGTCTTCGAACACGGC
>DATDPG010000128.1 GCA_035292885.1 Bdellovibrionota bacterium
CGAAATCGTCGGTTATTCGCGAAACGAGCTGATGGGAAAAACTTTTAATGACATCACCTATCCCGAGGATCGGAAAGCGAGCGAGCGGACTTTTGAAAAGGTTCGAAGCGGTGAAATGAGCACCTGTTCGATCGACAAGAGATACGTGAGAAAGGACGGAACCATCGTCTGGGCGACGCTGACCGGGAGCGCCGTGCGCGATTCGTCGGGAAAACCGAAATATTTGATCGCCGTTGTAGAGGACATTTCGGAACGCAAACGGATCGAGCAGGCGCTTCGAGAAAGCGAGGAACAGTCCCGCGCTACATTTGAACAAGCCGCCGTGGGAATCTCCCATGTTTCACCCGAAGGAATGTTCCTCCACGCCAATCGGAAGCTTTGCCAGCTTTTTGGCTACGAACGCGAGGAACTCCTGAAAATGTCCTTCCGGTCCCTGACGCATCCGGAAGACCTCAAAAAAAGCGAGCAGTACCTGGATCAGCTTCTTCGAGGCACCGTCGGAAGCCTCAGCGCCGAAAAGAGGTACGTTCGGAAGGACGGCTCGACGATGTGGGCCATGCTCACGGTATCCACCGTTCGCGACGCCATTCAAAAACCGAAGTATTTCATTTCCGTCATCGAAGACATTACGGAGCGCAAACTCATTGAAGAAAAACAAAAACTCTATCGGGAAGTCTTTACCAACTCGAACGACGCGATCGCCATCCTCGACCTGGACGGCCGATACCGTGAACAGAATCCCGCCCACCGCACTCTGCTCGGATACCACGATGCTGAACTATCCAATGCCACGCCGGCGATTCACTTCGGAGAGGAGGCGTTCCAGAAAATCGCGGCGAGGCTTCAAGCCAACGACACTTACCGGGGAGAACTGATCAGCCGTCGAAAAGACGGCTCTTTCGTCAACATCGAATTGGCGGCTTTCCCGGTTCGAAGCGAAAGAGGCGAATCGACCTGCTACGTCGGAATCAAGCGGGATATCACGGAACGGAAGAGAAAAGACGAGGAGCTTCGCTTGTTGGCCCGGATTGTATCGATGGCGGTGGATGCGGTGAGTGCCGTGGATGAAGAAGGTCGATTCATCTTTTGGAACAAAGCCGCCGAAAAGATCTTCGGCTTCACCGCCGCAGAAGTTCTCGGCCGAAACATTCGAGAGGTTCTGGTTCCGCCGGAAAAAATGGACGAGGCCGACGAAATATTGACACGACAGCCCGGCGATCCACACGCCGTGATCGTCCGGCGCCGGACGGAAAGGCTGCACAAAGATAACCGCCGGATTCCCGTGATGAATACGAGTTTTCCGATTGTGGACGAAGCCGGCCGCTACTGCGGTCGGGCCGGATTCCACCAGGATCTGACCGATATCGTCAAAATGGAGAAGGCGCTGATGGAACAGTCTCGCATGGCCGCGGTCGGCGCCATGGCGGCCGCCGTCGCCCACGAGATCCGAAATCCCCTGTTCGGCATTTCTTCGGTCGCCCAAATTCTTGCGCGCGAGACCAAGCACGATCCGGAGCTTTGTGAACTGGGCGATTCCATGCTCGTCGAAATCACCCGGCTCAATAAATTGCTGGAGAATCTTTTACTTTACTCCCGACCCAAACGCCTCGAGCTGTCGCCCACAGATCCCCGGCATATTTGTTCCGAACTGCTCGAGTTTCACGGTGCGCTCCTGTCGTCAAAAAACCTACGGATCGATTCGGAGTTCGAACCTACATCGAGCGAGATCATGATCGACCCCACCCAAATACGTCAGGTCCTCTTGAACCTCTGCTTGAACGCCATGCAAGCCTCCCCGGAGGGAGGAATAATCCACGTTCGAAGCCACGTGACGACAACCCCTAAGGTGGAATGGACATTTGAAATCAACAACTCCGGAGAGGTGATCGAACGGAAAAATCTCCCCCTCGTCTTTCAGCCATTTTTTTCTACTAAAAAGGACGGCTTTGGCCTGGGTCTGGCCGTGTGCCGAAAGATCGTGGAAGAGCATGGCGGAACGATCCATTGCGCCAGCGACACGAAAGATGGAACAACCATCCGATTTGCGATTCCGTTGCGGGCCGCCTTGACGCAGGAAGCGAATTCGGTATGAACGAGGGTCCTCCATGAAAACGGTCAAACGCATCCTCGTCGTCGATGACGAGAAAACGATCCTTTTGAGCCTGGCCTACGCGCTCAAAATGGATGGAGTGGATGTCATCACCTGCAATAAGGTCGAATGGGCGGAGAAAGCTCTTCAGAATTATTACTTCGACCTGATCGTCACGGACGTCCGACTTTCCAAAACAAGCGACCGGGAAGGGATGGACATCGTCGAGCTGACGAAGAAACGCCACCCGGACACCAAGGTGATCGTCATGACCGCGTTCGGGTCGGATGAGGTCCGGGAGGAGGCGAAGCGGTTGGGCGCCGATCAATATTTCGACAAACCGATCGACTTGGACTCCCTCTTGGACGCCGTTGAACGCCTGGGAGTCCCCATGAAACGCCGCGTCCCGTCCAGCGGCGCAAAATCAACCTCCTCGTAGCGATCCTTGGACTCTCGAATCGCAGCCGTCTTGATTCTTGTCGGTCTGGGCGGAGGCCCAACCGGCTGCGCACCCAATCGGAACGTGTTCGGCGACCTCTCCACGCCGTACCACAAAGCGCTCAATTCCATGACGAGGGAGCGAAGTTTCTTCGACGTGGACCAAGTGAAATATTTGACGACCGTGACATACGAAACCAAAGAACTGCAGCAAGCTTATGTGGAGGAATACGCCAAGCGATACGAGCTCCCGCCGGACAAGAAAAACGAAATGCTGGCTCGGCAGTTGGCGGAAACCCGGGACTATGACGTGTTCTTCGTCTCTCATTTCACCAGCGATCGAAAGAGCGCACGAATCACGGCGGACCCGAACGTCTGGCGACTGACGTTGTCCAACGATCCTTCCGGCCAAACGGTCGAGGAGCCGTTTTCGGTCACCCCCATGACCTCGAACGATCCGGTTCTTCAGTACTTTCACCCCTATGTCACACACTGGTCCAAGACGTTCCGGGTGAAATTCAAGAGCCTTGGAGAGGGCCCTTACCGGCAGCTTCGAATGACCGGCGTCGTGGCGCAGCTCGCTTTTGTTTGGAATCCTCCGTAAACCCCAATGTCCGAAACATCGTTCATTACGATTCGCGAAATCGCGAAGTTCGACGGCCAAAGCGTCAGGATGCGCGGATGGCTGCATAACAAGCGCTCGAGCGGGCCGATTCAGTTTCTCCAGTTACGAGACGGCTACGGTGTCATTCAATGCGTTGCCGTAAAGAGCGAGCTGGGCGAAGAAGAGTTCACCAAGGCCGAAAAACTCACGCAGGAATCTTCGTTCGCCGTTACCGGCGTCGTACGAGCCGACAAACGGTCTCCGATCGGGTACGAAATCAGCGTCCGGTCGATCGAGATTTATTCTCTTTCCCACGAGTATCCGATCTCGCCGAAAGACCATGGCGTGGCCTTTCTCATGGAACATCGCCATCTTTGGCTGCGATCGAAGCGCCAGCACGCGATCCTTCGGATTCGAAGCGAAATCGTCAAAGCGATCCGAGATTATTTCGATGCGAATCAATTCACCCTTCTCGATGCGCCGATCTTTACGCCGGCCGCTTGCGAAGGCACGTCGACTCTCTTTGAAACGGATTATTTCGGCGACAAGGCTTACCTCACGCAGAGCGGGCAGCTCTATATGGAAGCCGGAGCGATGGCGTTCGGAAAGGTCTATTGTTTCGGCCCGACGTTTCGGGCCGAGAAGTCCAAGACGCGACGACATCTCACCGAGTTTTGGATGGTGGAGCCCGAAATGGCTTTCTTCGATCTCGAAGCGGACATGAATTTGGCCGAAGATTTTGTCGTATCGATCGTGAGTCGCGTTCTGGCCGACCGAGCGGAGGAGCTTAAAATTTTAGAACGCGATACCCAGCTTCTCGAAGCCGTGCGGAAACCGTTCCCTCGGGTTCCCTACGGAGATGCCGTCAAGGTTCTCAAAAAAGCGGGGGCTCAGGTGGAGTGGGGTGACGATTTTGGAGGGGACGAAGAAACGCTTCTGACCAAACAGTTCGACCGGCCCATCGTCGTTCACCGCTTCCCGCTCGCCAACAAAGCTTTCTACATGAAAGAGGATCCCGCCGATCCGCGGCTTTCGCTTTCCATGGACGTGCTGGCGCCGGAGGGATACGGTGAAATCATCGGCGGTGGTCAGCGCGAGGAATCCCTTGAAAAACTGGAGAAACGAATCAAAGAGCACGGCCTGCCTCGTTCGGCGTTCGAGTGGTATCTCGACCTTCGGCGGTACGGAAGCGTGCCCCACGCCGGTTTCGGCCTCGGACTGGAACGAACGGTGGCTTGGATTTGCGGACTTCACCACGTCCGGGAAACCATCCCGTTCCCGCGAATGATGGAGCGGATCACACCGTAAACCTGCAAGAAAAGGAGAACGAACATGACGTGTCCATTGAATGCAAAGCGAGTCCTGATCGGCGGTATCGTGGCCGGGGCATGGGTTTTCGTAGTGCAGGCGGTCGCACATATGGCAATTCTGGGGGAACGCTACCAAAACCTGACCCGTATGGGGCACTACTTCGCTCAACCAAGAATCCCGTACATGCCAATGAGCGTCGTCCTTTCCGTGCTCGTGGGAATCATGCTGGCGTGGCTCTATGCCGCTTCTCGCGACACGATGAGCCCGGGCGCTGTAACGGCGATTAAAGTCGGTCTCATTGTCGGCTTTTTGGTGGGTGTTCCCGGAAACGTGGCTGCCGTCGCATGGTCGACGATCGGAAAGTTCGTTCCGTTCGTTACTTGCCTGGCCGCGTTCGCCGAATGTATCGGCGGAACGCTCATCGCGGGCGCGCTGTATCAACCCAAACCCACTTCCCGTACGTAAGGCTCAACGAAAACCGCAGCGCTTCTTCCGAGAGTGGCTGGCAGCCGATCTGAAACCAATAGTTGAGTTTTAGTTTGATTCAAAGTACTATTTTAGTATGAAGGCAACTACCATAAAACTTGAAGGAAAAATACTTTCCGAACTGGATGCCATAAAGCCACCAACCAAGAGCCTCACGGCCTTTATTCGGGAAATCCTCCTGCGGGATATCGAACGAAGAAAACTTCGTGACGCGGGGGAACGCTACTCGAATTTTCTCAACGAAAATCAACGAGAGCGCGAATGGCTGGAGGATTGGGAGTCTGTGGATCTCGTCCATCCTCCAAAGAAAAGGAAAGCATGAAACGAGGCACGATATGTTGGGTGAACTTAGAGGACAGCTCTCCGCCCGAGTTCGGGAAGGTTCGACCCGGACTCATTGTTTCGAATTCAGAACAAAATGAGCATCTGCCCACGGTTGTCATCCTCCCGCTTTCCACCCAGCCGCCGAACATTTGGCCTTTGCGACTAGAGATACCGCTGCCTACAGGCAAAAAATCATTTGTTGTTGTTCCCGGCATCCGACAGGTCGCCAAATCCAGATTGGAAGGCTCATTGGGATTAGCCGCCTCAACCATTATGGAAAGGATTTCAGAAGCGATCCGGCTTTACTTAGACGACTGAAATAACGTCTCATCGACGGTGAAACCCTGTGTTTGGTCCGTCACGGGAGATGGTTCCGTTATCGTTTCAGGGCATTTCCTACTTTACTCACGAGTAAAATAGGATTATACCTATTTTAATCATGAACTCCCGCTCGCGCTATCCAGAAAAGCAGATCCGTCGAGACCTCGCGTCCAAAATGGTCTTTTTAGGGGGCCCGCGGCAGGTCGGGAAAACAACCCTCGCCCTAAGATTCCTTCAGAAGGGTTCCGTTCGGCATCCCGCTTATCTCAGCTGGGATGATCCCCACGCCAGGGAAAACATCATGCGGGGCACGTTGCCTTCAAACGAGCCGCTCGTCATTTTCGATGAAGTTCACAAATTTGCACGCTGGCGAAATCTATTGAAGGGGTTATTCGACACCAACCGAGGGTTGAGACAGTTCCTCGTCACTGGCTCGGCGCGCCTGGATCTCTACCGACGCGGAGGAGACTCGCTTCAGGGTCGCTACCACTATCACCGCCTGCATCCCTTTTCTCTTAACGAGATGAATCCCAAATCGTCGCCATCCGATCTGAAGGACCTCCTTACGTTCGGAGGCTTTCCCGAACCGCTGTTTAAGGGAAATTTCACCGAGTGGCGCCGCTGGCAGCGGGAGCGACGAACTCGCGTGGTTCGGGACGATCTTCGCGATTTGGAGCGTGTGCGCGAACTGAGTCTTATTGAATTGTTGCTCAGCGCTCTTCCGGCGCGCGTGGGGTCCCCCCTGTCCATCAAGAGCCTTGCCGAGGATTTGCAAGTGGCCCACGACACGGTGGACCGATGGCTCGACATTTTGGAACGGCTCTACGTGTGCTACCGGATCTCGCCTTACGGATCACCTCAGATTCGCGCGGTCAAGAAGGAACGCAAACTTTACTTTTGGGACTGGTCGGAAACTCCCGAAGGCGGACCGCGCCTGGAGAATCTGGTGGCCTCGCACCTCCTTAAATTCTGTCATTTCAAAGAAGATACGGAGGGATTCGATATGGAACTGCGGTATCTTCGGGATATCGATAAACGGGAAGTGGATTTCGTCGTCCTTCAGGACCGTAAGCCGCTTTTTGCGGTAGAGTGTAAATCGGGAGAAAGAGAAATCTCTTCGGCGATCCGCTATTTTCAGCAGCGCGTCTCGATTCCCCGGTTTTTTCAAGTGCATTTGGGAGATCGTGACTTCGAAGACTCCTCAGGACGGATCCGCGTCCTTCCCTTCTTGAAATTCTGCCGGGAAATGGAGCTGCCATAGTCGTGCTTCTTTACTTCACCGCTTGAAATAACGTCTCATCGACGGTGAAACCCTGCGCCTTGGCATCGGCCAAGAAGCTGGGAAGGGTTCCGGTCGGAACGTGGCGCCCGACGAGCTTTCCTTTGTCATCGACTTTCTGCGTTTGAAAGACAAAGAGATCGTTGACTACATATTGGCCGTCGTCGGTCAATTCCCGCACTTCCGAGATATGCGTGATCCGCCGCGAGCCGTCCCGAAACCGGGCTGCTTGAACGACGATTTCGATCGCCGTGGCCACCTGGTTCCGCAACGCCCGCAACGGAAGGTTGACGTCGGACATCAAAGCGAGCGTTTCGAGCCGGGCGAGCGCGCTCTTGGGCGTATTGGCGTGAATCGTCGCCATCGATCCGGAATGACCCGTATTAAGGGCCTGCAAGAGATCCAGCGCTTCCCCTCCCCTTACCTCCCCAACGACGATCCGATCCGGCCGCATTCGAAGCGAGGCCCGCAGCAGATCTCGGATGGTCACTCCCCCTTCCCCGTTCGCTTCCGGCGGCCTCGTTTCCATCGGAAGGACATGTTCCTGTTGAAGCTGCAGCTCGCTTGAATCCTCGATCACAATGATTCTTTGATCGGGCGGGATCAGCGTAGAAATGACATTCAGCAGCGTCGTCTTTCCGGACGAAGTGCCCCCCGACACGATGATGTTCTTGGCCAGGGCCACGCAGAGGTTGAGAAATTTCGCCATCCCGATCGAAAGAGCCCCGACATCCACCAACTGTTTCATGGCCAGCGTGTGCTGGCCGAACTTCCGGATCGAAACGTAAATTCCCCGGCGGGCACAGGGGGGAATCATGACGTGCACACGGGAGCCGTCCGGCAAGCGGGCGTCCATCATGGGGTTGGTGGCGTCGATCGTGCGCCCTACGGCCTGGGAAAGGCGCCGCACCGCGGCCATAAGTTGTTCCTCGTCTTCGAAGGCCGATTTCGTCTTGTAGATTTTCCCTTTCTTCTCGACGTAGATTTCCGCCGGGCCGTTGACCATGATTTCGCTGACGTCCGGGTCGGTCAGATAGGCCGCAATCGGCCGTAGAAATCCCGTCGTCGCTTCCGAAAAGAAATCCGCCATAGTGGCTCTATATATATCAGGGTTGCGTATATCAATCCGCTGCGGCAGATTAGGTATTAATGAAAGGCTCTCGTTCTTGTTTTCTACTAGCGATCGTCCTTCTGAGTTTGGGCGGCTGCGTTTTGAAATCGGAGCACGAAAAAACTCTCGCGGAGAATGCCCGCCTCTCTTCCGAACTTACCACGACAACTCAGGAACGGGATTCGCTTCGGCAGCAGTTCGACGACACGCGCAAACGGGCGACGGATCTGGAATCTCGAAACGAGGACCTGGCGAGCACCAATCAAATTCTGGCTTCCAAGACCAGTGAGTATTCCAAGACGTCCGTGGCGGCCCAGCAGGAACTTCTTCGTCTAAAACAGGAAAAGGCCAAATCGGAGGAGAAGGTCGAATTCGTTACGAAGACCTACGACGACCTCGTAAAGTCATTGAAGGATGAAATCGCCCAGGGGCAGGTGGCCATCGCCCAGCAGGGGAACCGGCTGACCGTAAACGTGGCGGAGCAGGTTCTTTTTCCGTCCGGGAGCGATCAGATTCAGTCCCAAGGGAAAAAGGTGCTGATAAAGGTGGTCGATATTCTGAAGCAGGCGCGCGACAAGCAGATTCAGGTCGAAGGGCACTCGGACAATGTTCCGATCCGGGGCAATCTCAAGAGACGGTTTCCGACCAACTGGGAGCTTTCCGCCGCCCGGGCCGTCACGGTGGTGCGCTTCTTGGAAAGCAACGGTCTCGACCCGTCTCGCCTGGCGGCCACCGGATTCGGCGAGAATAGGCCGGTCGCATCGAACTCCAGCCCGGAAGGGAGAAAGAAAAATCGACGGATCGACATCGTTCTCTTGCCTCTCCACCCAGAAAACGATCCGCCTGCTCCGAAATCGTCGAAAAGATAGGGTTTTTGGCTTCTCGCGGACCTTGACTTTACGCAGCTAAGTTACATATATTGCGGCGCTTTTTAACGACGCACGCTTTCGCCGGGTTTTATGACTCGGCCGGGATTTCCCGCCCCCTGGTGGCCTCGAAAGAGGTTTTGGGGACTCCTCTTAAAACGGAGCTGGAAAGCGGAGGACTGAGCGCGTAACGAAACCCATTTTGTTAAGCGCTCTTAACCAAACAACAAAAGGACGGTTGGAATTATGTTAAGTGTTCGCGAACTCTTGGAAGCGGGCGCTCATTTCGGGCATCAGACGCACCGCTGGAATCCGAAAATGAAGCCCTTCATTTACGGCTCCCGCAACGGGATTTACATCATCAATCTTCAGAAGACGGCGCAGCTCTGGGCCAAAGGATACAAGGCGATCGTGGATGTCGTACGCGGCGGACAAAAGATCCTGTTCGTCGGCACGAAGCCACAGGCGCAGGACATCATCCGCGAGGAAGCGGAACGATCCGCGCAATATTATGTCGATCGGAGATGGCTCGGAGGCATGCTCACGAACTTCAGCACGATCAAAAGCCGGATCGACCGTTTGGATGAACTCAACAAAATGAAGGAAACCGATCAGTATCAGAAGTTCGTCAAAAAAGAGGCCGTCCAACTCGAAAAATTGCGAATGAAGTTGGACAAGGCGCTGGCCGGGATCAAGACGATGCACCGGGTTCCCGGGCTGCTCGTGGTTGTGGATCCGAAGACGGAACATATCGCCGTAAGCGAGGCGAGAAAACTTCAGATCCCGATCGTAGCGATCACCGACACGAATTGCGACCCGGACGGAATCGATTACGTCATTCCGGCGAACGATGACGCCATCAAATCCCTGCGGCTTTTCCTTCATGCGGCGGCCGAAGCTTGTCTGGAAGGGCAGCGGGCCTTGGAGCTTCGCATTCAGCAGGAGACCCGCCATACGACGGAGTCGGAAGAACCTTCCGCGGCCAGCGGCGGCGCTTCCGGTTCGGGAAGCCGCTTTGCGATCACGGATCAAGTAAGCGAAGAGGCGGAACGTTTGGCCGCTAGTCCGACGGAATAGCCCGACGATTGAGGAGCTCGTGATGACCGTTACAGCGGATATGGTGAAAACGCTCCGGGAAAAAACCGGGGCGGGAGTGCTCGATTGCCGAAAAGCCTTGGCGGAGGTGTCGGGAGACTTGGACAAGGCGGTGGATTATCTCCGCAAGAAGGGGCTCGCCAGCGCCGCTAAAAAGTCGGGTCGCGTGACGGCCGAAGGAATGGTCACTTCATACATCCACGCCGGAGGTAAGATCGGCGTGCTCATCGAAGTCAATTGCGAAACCGACTTCGTGGCGAAGACGGAACTTTTTCAGAACTTTGTTCATGATATGGCCATGCACGTCGCCGCGGCCAACCCGACGTATGTGCGCCGAGAGGAAGTTCCGCCGGCCGTGATCGAGGCCGAACGACAGATCTATAAATCCCAGGCGCAGGAGACGAAAAAGCCGGAGGCCGTGATCGAGAAAATCGTATCCGGAAAAGTGGACAAGTACTTCGCGGACGTCTGCATGTTGGAACAGCCCTTTATCAAAGATCCCAACAGGACCGTCCAAACGGTCTTGCAGGAGTTGATCGCGAAACTGGGGGAGAACCTTTCGATCCGCCGGTTTACGAGATTTCAGCTGGGCGAAGGGATAGAGAAACGTAATGAGAACCTGGCGGAAGCTGTAGCCAAGGAACTCCACTCGTAGACGCACATGGCGAAAATTAAGTACAAACGCGTACTCCTTAAATTAAGCGGTGAAGCCCTCTGCGGCGATGAAAGTTACGGCATCGACAACACGGTTCTGAGCGGCCTGGCGGAGGAGATCCAACAGATCAATCGTCTGGGCGTTGAACTGGCCATTGTCATCGGCGGAGGGAATATTTTCCGCGGTATCGCCGGCTCCGCCAAGGGAATGGATCGGGCATCGGCCGATTACATGGGGATGCTCGCAACCGTGATGAACGCGCTGGCCTTGCAAGACGCCTTGGAATCGCGCGAGGTTTTCACCCGGGTGCTGAGTGCGATTCACATGGAAGCTCTGTGCGAACCGTACATTCGCCGAAGAGCGCGTCGGCATCTGGAAAAGGGGCGTGTCGTGATTTTCGCCGCCGGCACCGGAAACCCGTTCTTTACGACCGACACTGCGGCGTCACTGCGAGCCATGGAGATCAACGCCGACGTGATTCTTAAAGCCACACGTGTCGACGGCGTCTACGACCGGGATCCGCTGAAATTCCCGGACGCGCGAAAATTCGACCAGCTGACGTATCTCGATGTCCTCAAAAAGGGTCTCAAAGTCATGGACTCAACGGCGACATCCCTGTGTATGGACAATCACCTGCCGATCATCGTCTTCAACATGACGAAAAAAGGAAACATCCTCCGTGTCATTCAGGGAGATAGCATTGGCACCACGGTGAAAGGAGAGTGACATGTTGGACGGTGTTTCTAAGAACTCCACGGACCACATGGAGAAGGCGCTCAAGATTCTAAAAGATGAGTTTTCGAAACTTCGCACCGGCCGCGCATCGCCCGCGATTTTGGATGTCGTAAGAGTGGAATACTACGGCACGGTGACGCCGCTGAACCAAATGGCGAGCATCAATTGTCCCGAACCCCGCATGCTCGTGGTTCAGCCGTGGGATGTGAGCTCCATTTCGGCCATCGAAAAAGCCATTCAAAAGTCGGAACTCGGCCTCAACCCCCAGAACGACGGCAAAATCATCCGCCTCCCCTTCCCTCCCCTGACCGAAGAGCGCCGCAAGGATCTGGTTAAAGTCGCGCACAAAATCGGCGAGGAGTCCCGAATCGCCGTTCGAAACGTGCGCCGAAATTCCATGGAAGAAATTAAGAAGCTTGAGAAGGACAAGAAAATCAGCGAGGACGACGGCAAGCGGGGCCAGCACAAGATCCAGGAGATCACCGACCACTATATTAAGAAGGTCGACATGCTGGTGGATTCGAAGTCGAAGGAAATTCTTGAAGTTTAAGGAATTAAATACACTTCAAGGCGCCCAGATCCCCAGGCATATCGCGATCATCATGGATGGAAACGGCCGGTGGGCGAAAGCGCACCGGCTTACTCGATTTCGGGGCCATCGGCATGGCGCGGAAGCCGTGCGCCGGGCGGTGACCGCCTGTCGGGAGCTGGGTGTCGAGGTTCTTACGCTGTACGCATTCTCCGAGGAGAATTGGAACCGACCGGGGGATGAAATCAAGGCTCTTCTAAAAATTTTAAAGGAATTCCTGGTGTCGGAGCGGGAACTCCTTCAAAAGAAAGATGTTCGATTGCGGGCGATCGGTGATTTAAGCCGCCTTCCGGAAGAAATCCGCGAAATCCTCAATGAAACGTTGGAGCTGACGCGGGATCACAAGAGCATGTCCCTGGTTCTCGCTTTAAGTTACGGCGGGAGGGATGAGATCGTTCGAGCGGTCCGTTCGATCGCAATGCGAGTGGCCAAAGGTGGGGTTCGCCCGGAACAAATTAACCAGCATATGATTTCTCAGGAACTGGACACCGCGGGCCTTCCGGATCCCGATCTTCTCATTCGCACGAGCGGAGAATTTCGAACGTCTAATTTTCTTCCCTGGCAGACGATCTATACGGAATTTTACGTCACGCCCATGCTCTGGCCCGACTTCACAATCGACGAACTCTGCCGGGCCATCCTCGACTTCAACCGACGCGAGCGGAGATACGGCCGAACCAGCGAGCAGCTGATCGAGGCCCCGACAGCGCAATGGATACACGCTCAGTAGCCATCCTTGGTTCCACCGGATCGGTCGGAACGAGCACGCTCAAAGTCGTCCAGCGATATCGCGACCGGTTTCGTGTCTCCGGATTAGCCGGCGGCGACAACATTGAACTGTTGGCCGAACAGATTCGAACGATTTCGCCGGTAGTCGCATCCACGAAAACCGAAGAAGGTTTGAACCGGCTGAAAAAGTTATTGGGCCGACGATCGGAAACTCGACTTGAATACGGAACCGAAGGTGCCGAGGCGGTGGCTACCTGTCCCGGAACCGATGTCTTGATTTCCGCAATCGTCGGGGCCGCCGGACTTCGCCCTACGCTCGCTGCGGCAAGAAAGGGGATGACGATTGGACTTGCGAACAAGGAAGCGATGGTGGTCGCCGGAGCGCTGGTGAGCCGGACGGTTCAAGAATCAGGAGCGCGATTCTTGCCGGTGGACAGCGAGCACAACGCCATCTTTCAGGCGCTGGGAGGAGCACCGCGTGAAAGCGTTCGGAAATTGATATTAACGGCCTCCGGCGGACCCTTTTTCCGCCAACCCGAATTGGACCTTTCGAGCGTGAAGCCCGCACAAGCTTTGGCGCACCCCAACTGGAAAATGGGATCGAAAATCACGATCGACTCCGCGACGATGATGAATAAAGGGCTCGAGATCATCGAAGCACACTGGCTCTTCGGCCTTTCCTCCGACCGTATCGACGTTGTGGTCCATCCCCAATCGGTGATTCATTCGATGGTCGAGTTTATCGACGGGTCGATCATCGCCCAGCTGGGTGTTCCGGACATGTGCGGCCCGATCGCTTACGCCATGGCCTATCCGAACCGTCTCGATGGCGTCATGGAGTCGCTCAATCTGACGCGAACTAGGGAATTGACGTTCTTCGAACCCGATAACGAGCGTTTTCCTTCGATGGACTTGGCCCGGGAAGCTCTTCAAAAAGGGGAGACTTACCCCGCTGCCCTCAATGGCGCCAACGAGGTTACCGTGCAGGCGTTCTTGGACGAAAAAATCCGATTCACCGATATCGCGCGAATTAACCGCGAAGTGCTATTATCGTATCGGCAAACCTCCTCCAAAACGCTGGAAGATTTTATTTCGGCGGATACCTGGGGGCGACAAAAGGCCTCTGATTTAATTACAGAAAAGGGAACGAACTGATGTTTTCGAGCGCGATCTTGGCCGTCATTTTATTCGGTATCTTGGTGTTCATTCACGAACTCGGCCACTTCTTGATGGCAAAATGGGCCGGCGTATACGTGGAACGCTTCGCGCTAGGATTCGGCCCCGCTCTCATTAGGAAAAAGATCGGCGACACCGAATACGCCATTTGCGCCCTCCCCCTCGGCGGCTACGTAAAGATGCTCGGGGAGGAGGTTGAAAAGGAGGAGGGCGCGAGCCCGTCCACGGATCCACGTTCCTTTGCGGCCAAAAAACCTCTCACACGAATTGGAATCGTGGCGATGGGCCCGTTTTCAAACCTGATTCTTCCCGTCGTACTTTTTACCGGTCTTTTTATGGTTGGGATGCCCACGCCGATCTCCCAGGTCGGGCGAGTTATTCCCGGGTATCCGGCGGAAAAGGCGGGACTGCGGCCCGGAGATAAGATTACGGCGATCGAAGGTCAGTCGATTTGGAAATGGTCCGACATGACCGCCCTATTGAGTCGGCGGGCGGGCCATCCGACGAAGGTAGCCATCGAACGAGGGAACCAAACGCTCGAATTGACGGCTGTACCGATCAGCGAACAAGACGTGAACATGTACGGGGAAAAGGAAGCCGTCGGCAAAATCGGCATCGACATGTCGCCGCTGCGGCCGACCGTCGGAATTATGGATTCCCAAAGCGTAGCGGCGCGCGCGGGGCTTAAAACCGGGGACGTGATTGCGTCGGTCAACGGTCAACCGACGCGCTACTGGTGGGAACTGTCCGACGCCTTCGGGCAATCCAGGGAACCGCGGAAGCTCTCCATCGAACGATTCACGACCATCGAAAAATCCGAGAAATTGGACATTACTCTTCCCGCAAAAGGGAAGACCCTGAAAGAAGCCGGCATTGAAGAGGGCGAACTCTACGTTCGCGAGGTCATGCCCGATACCGTCGCGTCGGAGCACGGCGTAAAGGTCGGAGATCGTCTTTTTTCCCTTAACGGCGAACGTCTGAACAGCTGGTATGACTTTCAAAAAAGAATCCGTGAGAACCAGGGCGAGAAAATCACGCTGGGCATTCTCCGAAACAAACAAGAGGTGCGAATCGATCTCGTCCCCAAGGAGATCGTCCGCCAAGATGAATTGACCCGGAAAAAAGAGAAAACCCGCCAGCTGGGCGTGGTTTCAGCCTCGATCGGGGGAGAGCCGGCTACTCGAAAGGAACAATACCTCAATCCCTTCGTGGCTTTGAAACATGGAGTGGACGAAACGGTCGATTTTTCCATCACCCAGATCGCCGGTCTCGTTAAAATGGTTCGGGGACGGGTCTCGGTCGACAACCTCGGCGGGCCGATCTCGATCTTCTATCTGGCGGGCAGCTCCTACAAGGCCGGTGGATGGCTGGCTTTCGTCCGAATGATGGCCATGCTTTCCATCATGCTCGGAATTCTGAACTTCCTGCCGATTCCGCTGCTGGATGGCGGGCACCTTTTCTTTTTCATCATTGAACTGATCAAAGGGAGCCCGGTCCATGCCCGATTCCGCGATTTCGCTCAGCGTGTGGGCTTTGCGGTCATCATCGGTTTGATGGTTTTGGTGTTTTACATCGACATCAAGCGCTATTTTCTCGACCGAATTAGGGAACTCTTCAATTTCAATTGAGATGAGGGTTTTAGCCATCGATACGTCCTCCCGCTGCGGCTGCGTGGGAATTTCCGAGGATGGCGCCCCGCTGGGAGAACTCGCGCTCCTTTCCAAAGAGGCATACTCCGCCTCGCTTCTGCCCAGCATCGAATGGCTGCTGTCCCAATTGAGGCTCACCATTTCTGACATTGAAGCCTTCGGCGTTACGATGGGTCCGGGCTCATTCACGGGACTCCGCGTGGGCCTTTCTACGATTAAGGGATTGGCCTGGGCGGCGAAAAAACCGGTGACGGGTTTAACCTCGCTGGAAGTACTGGCGCACAACTTCCTCCAACCGGGAATCTTTCTCGCCCCCATGCTCGACGCGCGAAAAGGACGTGTCTATGGAGCGGTTTACCGATGGACGGACGACAGACTTGAAACCGTCGTCTCGCCTAGAGACACGGAAGCGGCGCAACTGCTGCGCGAACGCCCGGGACCTGTCGTCTGTTTCGGCGACGGCGCCCGGAAATACAAGAACGAACTGGAGCAGCTGAAATCTCCCGCCATACGTTGGATCGGTTCCGAAGCGGATATCCCGCGCGGCCTCGTTTTGGCCCGACTGGCTCATGAACAATTGAGCCAGGGCCTGACGGTCGACATTCATTCAGTGGAGCCGATATATATGCGCCCGAGCGAAGCGGAGTTGGGAGAACAGCGCAAAAGGGAGGCTAGAGTATGAAATGGTGGAAAAAGCTCCGCGAAAATCCGAAGGAGTTTTTCGAGTCCTTTAAGACTATCGTCATCGCTGTTTTCGTAGCCCTGATTTTCCGGTATTCGGTCGCCGCTCCTTACAAGATCCCCACCGGCTCCATGATCCCGACGCTGAAGATCGGCGATTTCATTTTTGTCAGCAAACTCTCCTACGGCGTCAAGCTGCCGTTCACGAATTACAATCTCGTGACGTACGACCAGCCGAAAATCGGCGACGTCGTGGTATTCATCTATCCGGAAGATGAGAGCCTGGATTTCATTAAACGGGTCGTGGCCACCGAAGGCGACGCGCTCGAGATTAAAGACAATGTACTGTTCATCAACGGAAATCCCGTCACGCGAACCACGGCCGTGGATCAGTCTATTCTCTCGGATGTCGTTCTGAACGTCCCCAAGAGCGCCGCGCGCCTTGCGTACGAACAGATCGGCCAAAAGAAACACTTTGTCCTTGAATCCTTTCCGTTACCCACGAACTTCGGTCCGCTCAAAGTACCGGTCGGTCACGTGTTCGTCATGGGAGATAATCGGGACAACTCGCGCGACAGCCGAGTCTGGGGCTTTTTGCCCATGAAAAACATCCGTGGAAGAGCCCTTTTTGTTTGGCTCTCCATCGACACGGCGCATTGGCGGCTGCGCTGGGAGCGATTCGGGAAGAAAATAGTCTAATTGCATTCCCCGCCCGCTCTGTGCACAATAAAGATATGGGCAAGGTCGATAAGCTGCACGGCCGCACGCCAAGCCGACCTCCGGACGCCTCTCTCGATAAGGTGGAGGACCGCCGGATTCGAGGGCACCGATTAGACGTTTCGTTTCCAGTACTTGCCACGCATAACGGCCACCCGATTCAAGGCTACATCGAAGCGATCAACCTAAGCTGGTCGGGGATGCTTCTGGCGACGAATTTTCCCCTCGATGTGAACGACAAGATCGAATTGGAATTTACCCTCCCCCAACGCGAAGTACCGCTTAGGGTGCAAGGGAAAGTGGTCCACAGCAGCGACGGCTCTCGGCCGGAGGAAGCCACCCTTCTTGGAATCGCCTTTGAAAACGTCGACCCCAACACGCGAAAAATCCTCGCCGGCTTCGTCCTCGAAAACCTTTCGACGGAATAGTTCATCTTCAACTAGAAAATTCGGAAATGGAGGGAGCGCTGTAGGCTCCATGCGGCCCCGTCCCAAATTTGTCGAACCGCAGCTTTCAGCCTATAAAGACACCGCTTTTTGATTTTGTCGGACGGATGCGGATGCTGAAATCCTTTCTACATTCCTCGGTCGGGAAGAAAATCATCATGGCCATCACCGGCTTGGGCATGATCGGATTTCTCATCGGACACCTGGCTGGCAATCTGACGCTTCTCACCGGAAATGCAGACAAATTTAATCGTTACTCCCATTTTCTGACCAGCCTGGGCGCCCTCCTCATCGCTGTGGAGCTGGGTTTACTCCTGCTCCTACTGCTTCACATGTATGAGGGAATTTGCGTCGCAATCGGAAAACTCAAGGCTCGCCCGGAAGGCTATGAAGAGGTTGGAAATGCAGGAGGCCCAAGCCGCAAAACGCTTTCTTCTCGAACGATGATTTACAGCGGCATCGTCATCCTAGTATTCGTGTTCATTCATGTTCGTTCTTTCAAGTACGGCCCGGGGATCCCCGAGGGATATGTCAGCATGGCCGGCGGCGCGGAAATCCGGGATCTGCACCGCCTCGTCGTCGAAAGATTTTCTCATCCGGGATATGTCGCCTTTTATGTCGCGTGCATGATCCTTCTCGGGCTCCATCTTCGGCACGCATTTTGGAGCGCCTTCCAGTCCCTGGGAGTTCACCATCCTCGCTACACGCCGATTCTGTACGGAATCGGCACAGCTCTGGCCGCCGTTCTATCGATCGGATTTCTAATCATCCCGCTCTGGGTCTTTTTCTCCGGAGGCTCGCCATGAAACTGAATGCGGCTGCACCGGGAGGACCGGTCGAGCAAAAATGGGACCGCTACAAGGCGGAAGCGAAGCTCGTCTCACCGGCAAACCGAAGGAAGTATACGGTTATCGTCGTCGGTACCGGCTTGGCCGGGGGATCCGCAGCGGCTTCGTTGGGAGAACTGGGATACAACGTTCTTTCCTTCTGCATTCATGACTCTCCCCGGCGCGCGCACAGCGTGGCGGCACAGGGGGGAATCAATGCCGCCAAGAATTACCAGAACGACGGCGACAGCGTTTTTCGGCTATTTTACGACACCGTAAAAGGGGGCGACTTCCGGGCTCGGGAGGCCAATGTCTATCGACTCGCCCAGGTCAGCACCGCGATTATCGACCAGTGCGTGGCGCAAGGGGTTCCGTTCGCCCGCGAGTACGGTGGGCTTCTGTCTAATCGTTCGTTCGGCGGCGCTCAAGTCAGCCGAACCTTTTACGCTCGCGGACAGACCGGACAGCAACTGCTCCTTGGGTGTTACAGCGCCCTGCTTCGACAGGTAAACGAAGGCACGGTCAAAATGTTTCCGCGACGGGAAATGCTCGACCTTGTCGTTGTGGATGGAAAAGCCCGAGGTATCGTCGTCCGTAATCTTATAACCGGGGAGATGGAACGCTACGCGGCCGACGCCGTTTGCGTCGCCACAGGCGGCTATTCCACCGTGTTTTATCTTTCCACCAATGCGGTGAGCTGCAACGCCACGGCGATTTGGCGCTGCCACAAACGGGGCGCGCTTTTCGCAAACCCCTGTTTCACCCAGATCCATCCGACATGCATTCCGTTCTCCAACGACACGCAGTCCAAGTTAACGCTCATGAGCGAGAGCCTCCGAAATGACGGCCGAGTTTGGGTCCCGAAAGCCAAGGGGGATAAACGATCCCCCGATCAAATTCCGGAGGGAGAGCGCGACTATTTTCTCGAGCGCCAGTACCCGGCGTTCGGCAACCTTGTTCCGCGCGACATCGCTTCGCGAGCCTCCAAGCGGGTCTGTGACGAAGGCCGCGGCGTCGGACCGAACGGATACTCGGTGTATCTTGATTTCACCGATGCGATCTCGCGCCTCGGGGCCGATGTCGTTCGCGACCGATACGGAAACCTTTTTTCGATGTACGAAGAGATCACGGGAGAGGACCCTTATCGTCTCCCGATGCGGATCTACCCCGCGCCCCATTACACAATGGGCGGCCTCTGGGTGGACTATCACCTGATGAGCACGATTCCGGGTCTGTTCGTCCTGGGCGAGGCAAATTTCTCCGACCACGGCGCAAACCGCCTCGGCGCCAGCGCTCTGATGCAAGGATTGGCGGACGGGTACTTCGTCATTCCGGCTACTTTGGGGAATTATCTGGCCAGTAACACGTTTCCAAGACTCTCGACCGATCACGACGCTTTTCGATCCGTAGAAAACGAAGTTCGCTCTGCCGTAAGTAAACTGCTCGCCATCAAGGGGAGGAAAACCTCGCGACAACTTCATTGGGAATTGGGCCGCGTCATGTGGGATTACGTGGGTATGGGGCGGAACGAAAAAGGGCTTATGCTCGCGCGCACCGAGGTACGCCGCCTGAGAGACGAGTTCTGGAACAACATCCGCGTGACCGGCACCAATGAAATGTTCAATAAGGAACTCGAGTACGCCGGGCGGGTGGCGGATTATCTAGAATTAGCGGAGTTGTTGATCGTGGATGCTCTCGAACGGAAAGAATCGTGCGGCGGCCATTTTCGAGAGGAATATCGGACTCCGGAAGGCGAGGCGCTCCGCGATGACGAAAAATTCTCCCACGTCGCCGCGTGGGAATGGAAAGGCGCGGGACGAGATCAGGAACTGCACAAGGAGCCGCTGGAGTTCGACCGGGTGAAACCGGCGCAGCGAAACTACAAATGAACAAGGGGACGTAGCGATGAAGTTCACATTCCGGATCTGGCGGCAGGAGGGACCGAGTGCGCCGGGGCGGCTCGTCACTTATGACATCACCGACATTCTCCCCGAAATGTCGATTCTCGAGGCGCTGGACAAACTGAACGAAGAATTGGTTCTCAAAGGCCGGGAGCCGGTTGCGTTCGAGAGCGACTGCCGCGAAGGAATTTGCGGAACCTGCGGCCTCGTGATCAACGGCGTGGCGCACGGACCGAAGCTCAAGTGCACGACGTGTGAACTCCGAAT
>DATDPG010000129.1 GCA_035292885.1 Bdellovibrionota bacterium
TATCCGAGCCTCGCGTTGAAGGCCACGGAACAGATTCAGGATGTTCCCGACACACCCACAAGCGGCGGAAACACATCCGTCCAGGGAACGTTCGTCCGCCGATCGCGCCCCGAGGTGGCGGTGGAAGGGAAGTACACGCTCTTCTCGGGCCTGCGGGAGTACTCCGGTCTGGCGGCCTCCAAAGCCACGGTCCGCCAACGATCTTTTGAATACGATCGGGCCAAACAAGGTCTGTACGCCGAGCTGGCGACGGCATTTTATCTCACGATCAGCCGGGCCAAGGAGATCGAACTGCTCGAAGCTTCGATCAAAATCCTCAACGACCGGATTCGGGAACTCTCGAATTTCGAGCGTCTGGGTAAGTCGAGGCCGAGCGAGCGCGTGAGCGTGGAAGCCGACCGGGAGCGTGCGCAAGCGGATACCAAACAACTGGAAGGGGAACTCAATGCACTGAAGTACTTGATGGGTTTTTATTTGGGCGTCGAAACCCTCCCGCCTCTTGAGGAAGGTTCCGTCGACCCCGTAACCGCCCCCACGCTTCAGGAATGCGTGGACGATGTGACCAAACGCCCGGATATCGAGGCCCTCCGGGCCTCGGTGGAACGATATAAGAAAGAAGTTCGGTTTTACAAGGGCGGCTACGCACCAACCCTCGATTTCATCGGCCGCTACTACCCCTACCGCGTCGGTTTCGTGGAAGATATCGACTGGGATCTCGAGTTTGTTCTCAATTTCCCGTTTTTTGAGGGAGGGCAGACGCGGGCTGAAGTCAAAGGCGCCCTGGCGCGAGTGCGCCAAAGCGAACTCACGCTTCAAGAGACCGAACGCAAAGCGAAATACGAAGTACAAAGCAAACATGCCCTGCTTTTGGCGGCGCTCGAACGATATTCGGCCCTCTTGAAATCAACGGAACTTAATGAAAAAAATTATAAACTTCAGTCGAAGGAATACCGGCTGGGTCTGGTGACGAACTTGGACGTCCTGAAAGTTCTCGAACAATTTTATCAGACCCGCCGAGATCTGGAGAACACCCGCCTTCGAACGAAACAGCTGCTGGCGGAGCTGAACGCCGCGAGGGGAAAGATTCCGGCGGAGACGCCATGAGCCGAATTTCTGAAGTATCGATCAAGAACCCTGTGTTCGCGTGGATGCTGATGATCGGTCTCATGTTCTTCGGCTGGATCGGATTCTCCCGTCTCGGCGTGAGCCAGATGCCGGACGTCGACTTTCCGGTGATCAGCGTGACCGTCATGCTGGAGGGGGCCGCACCGGAGATCATGGAGACCGAAGTGGTCGACGTCGTCGAAGACTCGATCATGTCGATCCAGGGCGTGCGCGAAGTGAAATCCTCCGCCCGCCAGGGAACCGCCACGGTCACGATCGAGTTCGAATTGAACCGAGAGATCGATGTGGCGCTTCAAGAAGTCCAGACGAAGGTTACCCAAGCCCAGCGACGGCTGCCGGCGGAAATCGATCCTCCGCTGATTTCGAAGGTCAATCCCGAGGATCAGCCGATCATGTGGGTCGGCTTTTATGGAAAGGACAAATCGCTCCGACAACTGATCGATTACGCCGAGGACCACGTCAAGCCGTTCCTTCAGACCATTTCCGGCGTGGGAGACGTCTTTTTGGGCGGCTTCAGCGATCGAAATCTCCGAGTCTGGGTGGACGCCGATGAACTGACGAAACGGGAAATCACGATCGACGACGTCATCTCGAGCATCCAGACCGAGCATGAGGAAAGCCCCGCCGGGCGGATCGAAACTTCCGAAACCGAATTCAATATCCGCGTCATGGGGGAAGCGGCGACGCCCGAGGCGTTCGGCGACCTGGTCATCGCCCAGCGAGGAGGCCAGCCGGTCTACCGGCCCTACAAGCTGAAGGAAGTGGCCACGATCGAGGACGGCACGAACGACATTCGGCGTATCGCCCGCGTGAACGGCGAACCGGCGCTCGGCCTCGGAATTCGTAAACAACGCGGATCAAACGCCGTGGACGTCGCCGAACGCGTGCGCGAGCGACTCGGCGTGATCAACAAGTCTCTCCCCGAAGGATTCAAGATCGGCATCAACTTCGACTCCACGCGATTCATCAAGGATTCGGTTTCCGAACTCAATTTCACGCTGGTTCTCTCGGCCATCCTCACGTCCCTCGTCTGCTGGCTCTTTCTCGGCTCCTGGAGCTCGACGCTCAACATTCTCCTGGCCATTCCGACGTCGGTGCTCGGAACGTTCCTGGTCCTTTATTTTCTCGGCTTCACGCTCAACACATTCACGTTGCTCGGTCTTACGCTGGCCATCGGGATCGTCGTCGACGACGCCATCATGGTCTTGGAAAACATCACGCGAAACCGTGAAGGGGGGAAATCGAGGCTACGCGCCGCCCTGGACGGCTCCCGGGAGATCGCGTTTGCCGCCATGGCGGCCACCGCGGCCGTGATCGCCATCTTTCTCCCGGTGGCGTTCATGTCGGGCGTGATCGGTTACTTCTTCTACCAATTCGGGATGACGATCTCCGTCGCCGTCGCCCTGTCGTTGCTCGAAGCTTTGACGCTCACGCCGATGCGCTGCTCGCAATTCTTGGAAGCCGGATCGCAATCCAACTGGCTCGGCCGAACCTCCGATCGGGCGTTCAATTCACTGAAGCGGGGATACCAAATCTCCCTCTCGGGCGCCCTTCGATGGAAATACGCGGTCGTCATCGGGTCGTTCATACTTTTCGGACTTTCGCTTCTCCTTACGAAAACCCTTCGAAGCGAATTCGTTCCTTCTCAAGATCAGAGCATGTTCATGGTCCGAATGCAGGCGCCCATCGGATCTTCCCTCGACTACACCGACGCGAAATTCAAGAAAGCCGAAGAATATCTGGCGAGCCGCAAGGACGTGGCGCGATATTTCGCCGCCATCGGCGGATTCGGCGGAGGGGAAGTCGACACCGGGATTCTTTTCGTCACGCTGGCGCCCCGGAACGAGCGCGTACTCACTCAGAACCAAATCATCGATGAGACCCGAGAGAAATTCAACGCCATCGGCGGGGTTCGCCCCATCGTCCAGGACCTTTCCACCCGCGGTTTCACGGCGGACCGGGGTTTTCCGATCGAGTTCTCGATTCAAGGCCCGGACTGGGACAAGCTGGGGGAGCATTCAAAACAGATCACGAATGAAATGGAAAAAGCCGGCCTGTTCGAGGATATCGACACCGACTATCGCGTCGGCGTGCCGGAGATCCGGATTTATCCCGAACGGGGAAAAGCGGCCGATCGAGGCGTCAGCATGGCCTCCATCGCCCGCACGATCAACGCCACGCTCGGCGGCATACGGGCCGGAAAATACACGCACGGCGGCCGAAGATACGATGTGCGCCTAAGCCTCACGAAAGAGGACCGGGAATCGATCGAATCGATCAAAGGGCTCCTGGTCCGGAACAATCGAGGGGAGGTCATCCCGCTCTCGGAAGTGGTGCGCGTCGTACAAAAACCTTCGCTTCAATCCGTCACGCGACGGGACCGGCAGCGTTCGATCGGGATCTTCTCCAATGTGAAAAAGGACGTTTCCCAAACGAAAGCGATCGACGTCTCCCAGGAGATCGCCGGACGAATCTTGCCCCAGGGGTACAACGTTTTGTTTACCGGAGGGTCGAAGACGTTTCAGGAATCGTTTAAAGGACTTTTCTGGGCCCTCATTTTGGGGATCATCGTCTCCTACATGGTCCTCGGCTCGCAGTTCAACAGCTTCCTCCATCCGATCACGATTCTAATCGCCCTCCCCTTCAGCGTCACCGGCGGCCTGCTGGCCCTCTTGATCGCCAATCAGTCGCTCAATATTTTCAGTTTCATCGGTCTTCTGCTTCTCATGGGGATCGTCAAAAAGAACTCGATTTTGCTCGTCGACTTTACGAACCAAGTGAGGGATCGGGGAAAAGCCGCTCGTCCGGCGCTCCTGGAGGCATGCCCGATCCGTCTGCGCCCGATCTTAATGACGACGGTTTCCACGATCGCCGCGGCCCTTCCGCCCGCCTTGGCCTTGGGCCCCGGTTCGGAGACCCGAATCCCGATGGCGATTACGGTCATCGGAGGCGTTACGGTATCGACGGCGTTGAGTTTGTTTGTCGTTCCCTGCCTCTATGAGATTCTCTCCCCCCTCGAACGGCAGCGGCCCGCCGTTTTGATTCGGGAGGAAGCGGCCGCGGCTTCGGCGAAAGGAGCGTAAATCCCTATGATAAAAATTCGAAAAGCGGACGAGAGAGGCCATTTCGACCACGGTTGGCTCAATACGTTCCACACCTTTTCTTTCGGCGATTATTACGATCCCGATCAGATGGGCTTCCGAACGCTGCGCGTAATCAACGAAGACTACGTTCAACCGTCGGAAGGATTCCCCCCTCATTCCCATCGGGACATGGAGATTCTTACGTATATTCTGGAAGGCGCACTCGAGCATAAGGACAGCCTCGGCACCGGATCCGTCATTCGGGCGGGCGACGTCCAGCGTATGACCGCCGGAACCGGCGTCACGCACAGTGAGTTCAATCCTTCTTCGACGGAACTCGTTCACCTCTTTCAGATCTGGATTCTGCCCGACCGGAAAGGATTGCCTCCGAGTTATGAGCAGAAGAACTGGACTACCGAGCGATTTGCCGGAAAATTCGCCCTGATTGCGTCGCCCGACGCCCGGGACAACTCTTGCACGATTCACCAAGACGCGTCCGTCTGGCTGGGCCGGTTTACCAGCGGGCAGCAGGTGAAACACACCATCGCCAAAGGGCGATCCATTTGGCTTCAGATGCTCAAAGGGCGGGCCGCGATTGGAGATACAAATTTAAGTGATTCTGATGCCTTGGGACTCGATAACGAGATTTCGCTTTCGATCAATTTTACTCAAACCAGTGAAGTTCTTCTTTTCGATCTTTCTTGATTATCGACTGAAAAGACCCGCGAATGCGTAAACGGCCGGGATGAGAAACGGCACGACGATATTCAAGACAACACCGCTAAACACCGAAATAAATGCGTACTCTTTCCCCGAAAAAAGCGTGATGACCGGAAGCGTGGAATCCATCGTCGTCGCCCCGCCGGCCGCGATCGGTCCCAGCGGCGTAAACCACCTCACCAATTGAGGCGCGAAAAGCAGCGTCACCATCTCTCTCAACATGTTTGCAATCAAAGCCACCACGCCCACCGCCGGAGACGAAAGTTTCGCCAGGATAACGCTGGCCAGACTGTACCAACCCAAACCGGCCCCAATCGACATCGCGTTCCGCACACTCATTGAAGGCAACATCAAAGAACCCAACGCACTGCCGATCAGCGATCCGACGATAATGAATCCGGGAAGTACAAAGATCCGCGGTCGCGTTTGACGGACCATTTTCCACGTCGTCCGCTCACCACCTACGGTAAATCCGGCGATCCCAAGAAGGAGGTAAAGAATCATCGTCGTTCCCTGCTCCGCCGCGGAAATCGACATTGAAAAGACATGGAAACGGCCGAGCAGTACTCCTAAGAGGAACGAAACCAAGACCGACAACGTTGTTCGAACGCCTTGCAAAGGCTGAATTTTCACCGATTCTTGCACAATATTCGCGGCAGAATCAAACGGCCGGTGCTCGGGCGGTTTCATGATTTTGTGGGCTAGAGGCGCCAAGGTAAGACTTCCCATGAGCGCGCCGAAAGCGAGAATACACGCTTCCAGACCGATGCGGCCGAAGGCTGCGATGACTTCGTCATTCAGCCCCACCCAAAGACCCATGCTGATCAAGAGCAGGTAGAGAACGAACATCAACCCTTTTTCCGCGTATCTAAGGATTCGCACGCGCCCGCGTCGTTCGACCAGAGCACCGCACACCAACCCCATGAAAAAAGCTCCCAGAATCCACATCAAGGGACGTTACCGATCGAGATGAATCCGGACGCTCGTGATCACCACGTTACGCATTCCCCGCAACGCGGCGGATAGAAGGATCGAGGTCTGATTGTGGAGAAAATTGTGCCACCAGCGGGCCGGAATAAACGACGGGATAACCACCGTAATCAGGTCATCGGGGTCCCTTTCATCCACCTCTCGGATGTATCGTTGAAGCGGCTCGATCAAAGATCGATACGGACTGCGTAGAACCGTAAGAGGTATATCCGGGGCCCATTTCTTCCATCGCGCCTGGACGGCTTCGCCGTATTCGTCGTCCAAAGCCACGGTCACGGCATTCACGTTCTTGGAGATCGACCTTGCGTATTCGAGCGCGGCGACGACCCCTTTATGAATCCCCGCCACCGGTACGATAACGGTGTGTTTGAGTTTCCGCGGCGGGACCTTGAGGTCGGTGACCAGTTGTTCCCCCGCGGATCGATAATGGCTCCGAACCGCGTAGAACCAGGACACGAAAAGCGGAATCACCAAAGAGACAATCCATGCGCCGTGGGTGAATTTCGTAATAAGAATGGCGATCAGGACGACGGCCGTCGCCACCGACCCAACAGCACTGATGACCAGGTGATGAACACCCGGACGTTTTTTGGCCTGCAGGTGATGCACCACCATCCCGGCCTGGGAGAGCGTAAACGAAAGAAAGACGCCGACGGCGTATAGCGGGATCAAGGCATGCGTCGTCGCGTGGAAAAGAATCAAAAGGAGCGACGCCGCCGCGGCCAACATGATGATTCCGTTCGAGTAGACAAGGCGGTCCCCCATGGCTTTGAGCTGCCGGGGAAGAAAGAGATCCTCCGCCATGACCGAGGCTACCCGAGGAAAATCGTTGAAACTGGTATTTGCGGCCAGAATCAAAATCGCGCAGGTCGCCGCTTGGATGAAGTAATAAACGACGTTATTGCCGTAAATCATTCGCGCCAATTGGGAGATGACGGTCTCGTGAGGATTCGGAACGACGCCGTACAGCCAAGCCATGGCGCATATCCCCAGAAATAAGACGGCCAAGATCATCGCCAGCCAACGGAGAACTCTTGAAGCATTGTCCGCTTCCGGGGGTTTGAACGCCCGAACTCCGTTGGATATGGCTTCCACGCCGGTTAAGGCCGTACATCCGGAAGCGAACGCCCGAAGAATCAACAGGGGAGTCAGGACCGCCAGAGCTCCCCCGCCGGGATTTGTCGCTGCCGCCAACTCCTCTCCCATCAGTTCCATCGGTGTGAAAAGATAGCTCACAAAACCGCCGACAATGACCAGGACCATTGCAAAGAT
>DATDPG010000130.1 GCA_035292885.1 Bdellovibrionota bacterium
CCGGTGACGATCTCGGGACCGGTTAAAGCCGTGATGACCAGGTCGGCGAAATCTCCTCGCTCGGAAAGCGGCGTGCAGGTGAAAAAAATCGTCTTGGCTCCGGCGCTGCGGGCTTCGGTGAGGGCGCCGCGGACGTACGACGCCGTGGAGCCGGTGGAAATTCCCATGACGACATCCTTAGGTGAGGGGGATTGTTTGGCCAAGTCGCGGCGGCCCGCTTCGGGATCGTCTTCAGCGCCTTCGGCTGAGCGAGTGAGCGCCTTCGTTCCGCCCGCGATGACGGCGAGAACACGGTCGGGCGGCAACCCGAACGTGGGGGGGCATTCGGCGGCGTCCAACACACCGAGGCGGCCGCTGGTGCCGGCACCGACATAAACGAGCCTCCCCCCCTTCTGAAACGCTTCGGCCACCCAGTCGATGGCCGTGGCGATGGATCCCTTGGCCTCCAGGAGGGCTTTTGCGACCTTCTGGTCCTCGCGATTGATGATCTCGACGATCTCGAGACTCGATTTGACGTCGATATCCTCCGAAAGCGGATTTCGCTGTTCGGTGAGAACCAGGGCGTCCACGCCCCGCTCCAGTTTGACGGTCGAGGAACTCATTCCGGAAGGATTTTTCCGGGGTTCAAAATCCCATGAGGGTCAAACGCCGTCTTGATTCGCTTCATGACGTTGATTTGGGGCGGAGAAATCGCCATTGGAAGATATTCCCGTTTCAAGAGCCCGATCCCGTGTTCACCGGATATCGTTCCTCCCAATCGGACGGCTTCCGTAAAGAAATCGGTGAGAACCTTTTGAGAAACGACCCGCCAGCGTTCTGTCGGAAGGTCCCCCCGTCGAAAATAGGTGTGCAGATTTCCGTCCCCCGCGTGACCGTAAGAAATCACTTCGATCGCATGTTTTTTTGACACGGTATCGGCCGCCTCCAAGAGCGCCGGAACCTTCCGCCTCGGCACCACGGCGTCGGCTTCAACGTAGTCCCCCGAGTTAGCGATGGAATCGCGCACAAGTTTTCGAACCGTCCAAAGCTCTTCTCGTTGAGCGGGTGTGGCTGCAACCGAGGGCTCGCCCGCCCCCGACTCTCGGAGAACTCGCTCCAGCTCCGGAAGTTCTGTTTGAAGGGACGCACTGTCTCGGCTGTCGAGTTCGATGAGTAGGGAGGCCGGATGGTCGGGGAACGGATACGAAAGCTCGGAATGGCGGTTCAGCACGCAGCGGACCGCGCCTTGGGGAATCAGTTCCAATGTGGGAGGAACGATTCGCGCCGATAAAATCGCGACGATGCTTTTCGAAACGGCTGCAGCGGAATCGTAAGGAACGAGAAGCGTTACACGTTCCCTAGGCAACGGAACCAGCCGCAAGATGATTTTCGTGACGATGCCGAGTGTGCCTTCGGAGCCGACCAGAAGTTGCGTGAGGTTGTAACCGGTGGAGTTCTTGGCGAACCGGCCGCCGGTCTGTATGACGTCGCCGGAGGGAAGAACCACTTCCAACCCGAGGACATACTCCCGCGTCACGCCATATTTGACGGCGCAGAGGCCGCCCGCGTTCGTCGCGATATTTCCGCCGATCGTGCAGATATCGACGCTCGCCGGTATCGGAGGGTAAAAAAGACCGCGCTGTTCGACCGCCCGCCGAAGATCGCCGGTGATCACGCCAGGTTCCGTGACCGCCACACCGTTTTCTTCGTCGATCTCTAAAATTCGGTTCATCCTTTCCAAGGAAACGACGAAGGATCCCTCGGAGGGAACGGCGGCGCCGCTTAAACCCGTCCGCGCTCCCTGGGGAACAATCGGAACGTGATGTCGATTCGCGAGCTTAAGGAGAGTGACTACCTGGGATGTCATCGTCGGAAACGCCACGGCGATCGGCCGGTCGGTGGTTTGGTGCGCTTCGTCCCGGCAGTATGGGGCGATTCGATCCGGGCCGGACCCAATCTCTAAATCGGGATATTGGCCGCGAAGTTCCCGGAGGAAGGCGTCGCCGGAGGGCATCCCGCGGGATCATATGTCACTTTATCAGGGAGGACTAGGGCGCCGAGCCGGCGCCGATCGTCCGCCATGCCACCACTTGCAAGGACGAGGCGCCGCCGCCTCCAGCGTTGGTAAATGCCTGAGCGGCTTTCGCCAAGCCTTGCGTGGAATAGCGGAATCGTGCGTTGTTGTTGTTGACGTCGATCTCCACGGGATTGTCGGCCACCGTGGAACCCAGCACCATCGTGGATCCGAACACTTGAGGGGTTCCTCCGATCTTAATTCCTCCGCCTTCATCCTGTATGAGGATCAAACCCGCGTACGTTAACGTCCCCGTAAACTCCGCTTGGCAGTTCCGAATAATGAGAATTCCATTTCCATAAAGGTTGCCGTTGAATTTCACGTTTTCGCCTGCCGTTCCTTGAATTAAGACGATTTTGGGGGATGCGCTCGTTCCGAAGGCGTTTGCGTCGGAGTTGAAGGGTCCCGACGAGGCTGCATAGGTTGTCTGGGCGATATTCCCGGCGTTTGTTGCGAACGTTTCCCAGCTGGTGCAGTCGATGTTGGCATTGTTGTTGATCGGAGGAGTACCGCCGGGAGTTCCGCTGGAGATGTCCGCCGTTGCGCCACCGTTGTAAGAAAGACCCGCGTGCGCCGGACCGCCGCTATCGGCCCCGTTGCATCCCGCACCGGAACAAGGATACGCCGGCAAATTGTAGTCCGCTCCCTGGATCGTGTTCCCCTTGGCGATGTCGGTGTTGTTCGAACAAAGCCCCATGGCGCCGATTCCGCTCGAATCGGGAGGCGCCGACGGGCCGCTGCCGGGCTGAATCTGATAGTAGGCGTCGATGATGTGCTCGGTTGTTCCCAAAGCTCCGGTGGAGACGAGACGAAAGATCAGGTCGTGATCGACGCTGTCGTTTCCGTTCTCTCCGGTGATCTGCGTCGTTCCCACATAATCGTTATCGTAAATCCCTACGGCGTATTCACCTCCCCCGGTGGTTCCGAACTGCACCGTGTGAAACATGTTGTCGATGGAGTGGGACGTTGTATAGGCGTCCAAGACTTTCCTCGCCGTAAGAGCGATCGCGGTGTCCGCGACGCCGGAGGCGCGATTCGCGCGGTTCATATTGCCCGCGAGCGAGGTGTCGACCTGCGCTCGTTGCATGCTCGTCACCACGATGAGAGTCAAAACTCCCAGGGCGATCAGAGCGACCACCAGAATCTGACCTCTAGGGGTTGCTTTTGCGCTCGAACGCACGATACCTCTGAAGTTGTTTTTGTTGGAACGGTGTGAGTTTCGCCGTCTCCGCGGCGGGAACATCGAACGTTTTCCCGGAGGCTTGAATGCTGACCGAATCTTGTCCGGGAACGATTTTGATCGAACGTATTTCCGAGGAACGGAGGGTCACCGGACCGTTGGTGCCCGCCAAAGTCAGGACGACATCCTTGGGTCCTTCGGCGCGGTCCGTTTTCGGTTGCGAGGACAGGGGTTCTTCCCGTTTTCCGGACATTCCCCACCAGAGTAAACCGCCGAGCACGAGGACGGCGGCCGCGAGTCGCGCCCATTTTTGGAGTGCCGAAACTTCGGAGATCGCGATTCCCGATTCCGTGAGTTGCTGCTTTCTCGTTTTCCAGGACGCTTCCGCCTGTTCGTCTACGAGCCTTTTGCAGAGCTGTTCGATCTTTTCCCGGATCGGGCCGGCGGTGTCGTCGAGTTCGATCTCGTTGACGCCGTTTTCCCACTGCCGGACGTATCCGGTGAAGGAGAGTCTCCGCAGACCTTTCTCGCTGGCAATGGCGACATGAATACGGACGTACGTGCCGCGAGGCAGTTTGTCCTTGGACTCGACGCGAATGAGCCCCGCCTCCATCGACCCGACATATGTTTTCAAAAATTCACTCGACGTTCGAAAATGTTTCGTGAGTATGGGAGCGTCGCGATCCGGTTTGAAAGCAGGCTTGGCGGCAGCCGACGGCGCGGCCAATCGGCCATATCCGGTCTGGCGGGACAGTTCGCGGATCGTCCTTTCAAGCGCCGCACGCTCGTCCCCCGTTTCATATTCGAATTGAATTTCCCGCCGGCCGGCCTCGATCACGAGACAGACCGCTTTTGTCGTCAGTAGATCTTTGCCGTCCTGGCGGAGCGTGATCGACAAGAGTTCTCCCGGTTTCCATTCGCCCCCCGCGCCGACGCGGCCGCTGGTCTGACTTAAAGTGAACACCGGAATCTGTTCGTCGATTCCGCTCTTCGTTCGGAATCGGGCGATGACGGCCAGTTTTTCGACGTCATATTCCGGATAGACAAAAAGGCGGACCCGCGCTCGGGCCAACGCCGTCACAATGTTCGCGATTCGGGCTTGGGACTCTCCCGCGCCGGCGAGCGTAACCGTGAACTTGCGATCCTCGACGCTGGAGATGGTTCCGCCGATCGGACCTTGCGAGAGAAGCGGCGCCAGCTCTTTCACTCGATGCGTGGTGATGGCCAGCTGGACTTCGGATCCTTTGACGAGGGGAGGCGCGGATTCGGCGCGTTCCAACGTCCAATGATGGCGGGAAACCGTGAGCAGTTGCGCGTCGGCTCCGGCTCCGTCGGCGGCAAACGTGGCCGCCAATTTGAGGGATTGAACTTGAATTCCGGCCGCGTCGTCGACGTCCGTCCAGGCGTCGCCGACGATCTCCTGAACGACCGCTTCCACCGCCTGGCGTGTCTGCTCGGCTCTCGAACGAACCAGGTCCTCGATGACTCGAAGGAGCCTCGGAAAGCTCTGCAACAGGTCCCGGAAATCGGCTCCGGGCAGAACCATCACTTCCGTCGGTTCGACCGCCCGCGCGGAGGCGGATCGCGGTTGCCCGGTTACAATCGCCATCTCGCCCAGAATGTCGCCGGTGGTCAGCTCCCCGAGTCGGAGGATGTCCGTTCCCTTTTTCTTCGTGACGGCGATCCGCCCTCGTTTGATGACGATGAGATCCAGGTCGGTCGAACCTTCACGAAGAATCTCCTCGCCGTCCTTCAACTCGCGAAACAGTAATTTGGTCGCGATCTGTTCGATCTCTTGCGGTTGCAGCGTGGCGAACAGTTGAGTGCCGTGCAGGACGTTGGTCAGCACCCGCGACCGGTAAAGCTGAGTCAGGCGATCGCGGATCGCCGGGTTCCGTTTCTCGGCATCCGCAAGCCAACGGGCCGTTAATTCGAGAACCGCCACCTCTTCCAGCGCCGCGGCGGCCGTCGTCCGTGGGGCTCCGGTGAGATAGGAGAACTCGCCGAAGATCTGCCCCGGTTGAAGCACGGCGAGGCGCTGAAGTTCGCCGTCCCCTTCCTGCCGAACGATTTCGACACTGCCGGAAAGGATGGCGTAGACCTCATCGGAACGTTCCCGTTGCTGGAAGATCACCATCGCCTTCGGGAATTTTCGGACCGGAAGCTGGCCGATCGCCTGTTGAAGAGCGGGATCTTCGATTCCTTCGAAAAGAGAGATTATTTTCGGTTCGATGGACATCAAAGTTCAATTCCGGTTCTTCAGCGATGTGGTCAGTTCGTAGGTTTCTCTCTTGTCGCCGATACTCTGGGCCCATCGGACTCGAACTTTCCGAATGGAGGATTCTGCCGTGGCCGGACTTGCCTCTGTATTGCTGGCGTTGAGATAACTGACCGTAAACTCATCCACGTCGATCAAGAAAACTTCGGAGTTGCGCGTCACCCGTTTGCCGGCCGCGTCGTAGATATACCGAATGACCTCGGGAGCGTCTCCAGCGGGTGGCGGGTCTTCAAAGTTGCCGCTGGTATTAAAATCGCCCTGAACAATCAATGTGCTGTCGTTCGAGGAGGAATCAAAGGCGGGGAGTGTGGTGGCACGAACAGGATTGAACCCGGCCTGGGCGATATCGGTCGAGAGCTTAAATCTCGCCCGCTGGGAGCTCCGTAAGACTTGGGAGGCTTCGTTCTGCCCGGACGTCGATTGCACCTGTCCGCGGATGATTTGATAAATGCCGATGGCCACCAAACAGCTAATGAGCAGCGCCACCATCACTTCGGTCAGCGTGAAACCGGAAGATTTTGCACTCTTCATGGAAGTTTCAGCGAAATGAATTCAATCATTATAAAGGAACCGACGCGAGTTAACAGCTCGGAATCCGTCGTACGGTGCGGGCCGTTCATAAAACGTGAACTTTGGTTCCCACGGAAAATCTATAAGACGACTCCGCCGAGAATCAAGCTGGCGAAAGAAAAGTAGATCACAAGACCGGTTACGTCCACCAATGTCGCCACGAACGGCGCCGAAGCGCTCGCGGGATCGAAACCCAATTTCCGAAGGATAAAGGGAAGCATGGAGCCGGTTATCGTTCCCCACATGACCACTCCCAAAAGACTGCACGCAACGGTCGCCGCCACGAACAAGTAATGTTCTCCATACATGGGTCTCCACTGCTGCCAGAGAACGATCCGGAAGAAACCGATCGTTCCGAGAATGGCCCCCAGAGCTAGCCCCGAAACGATCTCCCGGCCAAAGACCTTCCACCAATCTCGAAGCCGCACTTCTCGCACGGCTAACGCGCGAATGATCAGCGTGGATGCTTGTGAACCTGAGTTACCACCGGAACTGATGATGAGGGGGATAAACAAGGCCAAGACCACCGCCCGCTCGATCTCGTGTTCGTAATAGCCCATGGCGGTGGCCGTAAACATTTCGCCGAGAAACAGGGCGGTCAGCCATCCGGCGCGCTTGCGCACGAGTGAAAAAAAACCGACGTTGAAATAGGGGGCGTCCAATACCTCCATACCTCCCAATTTCTGAACGTCCTCCGTCTGTTCCCGCTCGACGACGTCCATGGCGTCGTCGTGCGTGATAATCCCGACCAATCTTTTGTCGGGGTCGATGACGGGGAGGGCCAGAAAGTCGTATTTAGCGACCATCTTGGCGACCTCTTCCTGATCCATGTCGACGCGCACGGAGATCGGATCGACCGACATGAAATCTTCGATTTTCTGTGTCGGCCGCGCAAGAACGAGATCCCGGAGGGATATTGTCCCGAGTAGCTTCCGGTCTCCGTCGATGATGTAGATGTAGTAAATCGTCTCTCGATCCGGCGCGATGTTTCTCAGCTTGGCCATCGCTTCGGCCACCGTGACCTGCGCGGGGAGCGAAGCATACTCCGTCGTCATGAGCGCCCCCGCCGTCTTTTCGCCGTATTGAAGAAGGCGGCGGACATCGTCTCGGTCCGCCTGCGCCATCAAGGGAAGGAGGGAATCCACCGTCTCCGAGGGAAGTTTTTTCAAGAGGTCGACCCGGTCGTCGGCCGACATTTCTTCCAAGAGCTTTACGGTTTCGGCCCTCCCCAAGTGCTTAAGGACTTCCGCTTGGGTTGCCAGCTCCAGTTGCTCGAAGACATCAATCCCTTTCGGGGCTCGAAGGATACGGACGATGGCGGCGATCCGGTCGGGGCTGAGATGCACAAGGAGTTCCGCGACGTCGCTGGGGTGAAGATCTTCGAAAACGGTGCGCAAGCTTTCGAGGTCACCGTTCTCGATGGCCTCCATCACCTCCGGAAGAAAGAGCTGGGATATTTGCACGCGCAAACGATAGGGGCCTGTCCGAGTATTGGCAAGAACCGCGTTCGGAGCGCCGCGGGGTCAGATGCGAGGCGCCGCGCCGAAGACGATGCAACACATTGTCTAGGAGCGGCAACGAAGCGGATGGCCCCATGCGCGCGGTCATTGCGAATGCTCGGATAGGCCCCTCGACGCGGATCCAACCCGTGTCAAAGGGTCCGGCCTGAGTTATGATTTTTCCAATGCATTGGGTTTTCGCCGGGATAATAGGCCTCGGTCTGAGTTCGGCGTTCGCTCAATCCCAGGCGCTCAGGGACTTTCGGGTGAAGAGCTCGTCGGAAAAGATCCCCGGCCAGACCGGCCGCCTGATTCTCTCCGAGGCTCATTTCGAGCGTTCGCCCGAAGCGATTTGGAGTCTGTTGAATCGTTTCGAGGAATTTCCGAGCTATCTGCCCCGTGTCACCGCTTGTGAATCGTTGGGCACGTTGGGAGAAAAAGAGCAGGTTTACGTTTCCATTAATTTGCCCTGGCCCCTGCCCAATCTCTGGAACATTCTGGCCATTCAACGCCAGCCGGCCGTTCATCGTTTCGACTGGGAAATGGTGCGCGGAAATATGAACGTCCTGGAAGGGACGCTGGCGATCGAAGCGGAAGGGAAGGGAAGCCTGGTCAAGCTTAGGGTTCGAACCGATCCCGGGAAGTTCATCCCCAAGTGGCTGGTCTCGTGGGGGGCCAAACATTATGTTCCAAAACTTCTTTTGGCCGTCAACGAGCGTCTGAAACAGCCCAAAGATCTGCCTGCCCCCGTTGCACCCGCAAGCGTTATCCCAAAGCAAATTCCCGCCGTGGGTGCTCAGTAGATCAAACCACCGACCACGACGATCCAAAGCGCTATATTGATCTGCAGAGGCCGATCATGAAGGATGAGGGAGGCCGGATTTCCTCCCTCATTGCGTTGGTAAACCAGATAGAGATAGTGGAAGACGCCGTAAAAAACGAACGGCGTCGTGTAAATCAATCGATCGGTACCGAACTTGCCGATCGTTTCGTCGGCCACCGTATATAGCGCATAGGAAAAGACGGTCAAAGCGGTCGTAATCATCATGACGGCGTCGATGAAAGGGACGGAGTACTCGGAGAGAACGTTTCGGTGCCGGGTGGCGTTGACCTCCAACGTGAGCAGTTCGTGGCGCCGCTTGGCCACGGCCAAGAACATCGAAACGCTGAAGGTGCAGAGAAGGAGCCAGTGGGAAAGGGCCACATTCGCTGCGGCGACCCCCGCCACGGCCCGCCACACAAAACCGAGCGCGATGCACATGATGTCGACAATCGCCACCTTCTTTAGAGCGAGCGAGTAGGCGATGTTCTGCGCGATGTAAACGGCGACGATGGCCGAAAAGTAATGGCCGAGACGAACGGCTGCGGCGCCGCCTCCGAGGATCAAGAGCGATGCGACCGCAATCGCCATGCGTGCCGAAATTCTTCCGCTGGCGATCGGACGTTTGGATTTGAAAGGATGGTGGCGGTCCGAATCGCGGTCCAGGAGATCGTTTAGAATATAAACAGCGCTGGAGACGGCACAGAAGACAAGAAAGGCGGTAGTCGCCCGCCAGAACGTCGCGGGATCGGAAAGGCGAAGAGCGAAAAAACATCCGGCGTAGCAGAGTAGGTTCTTGATCCACTGCTGAGGGCGAAGCGCTTGAAACAGGTCGTGCACCGCCGTTTAATCTACAGGGAGTGATGGGCCGATCAAATTTGTCTTTGGGGGAATATCCGTCGCCCGCGTATGCTTCGGCCGTGAGTTCAGGCCAATCGTGGGGGAGGGTGTTTCACCCAAGCCAACAGATTCTTCCCGTCGGCTGGCGGCATGAACCGCTTCGTTTCGATGCGATTTCGACATCGGTGCTGCCGTACGGCCGCGGAAGGAGTTACGGCGACAGTTGCCTCAACGACGGCGGGACACTTCTGGCCACCCGCCGCCTGGACCGTTTCATCGATTTTCATTCCGAAACCGGTGTTCTTCGATGCGAAGGGGGCGTTCGTCTGGATGCGATTCTTCGAACGTTCGTTCCCAAGGGGTTCTTTATTCCGATCACGCTAGGGACGAAGCTCATTTCGGTCGGTGGAGCGATCGCGAACGACGTTCACGGCAAGAATCACCATTGCGCGGGCACGTTCGGACGCCACGTGCTTCGTTTCGAGCTTTTGCGTTCGGACGGTCGGAGAGTCGTCTGCTCGCCGACGGACAACACGGATTTATTTCAGGCGACCGTCGCCGGTTTGGGCCTGACCGGCCTGATCTTATGGGCGGATATTCGTCTTCAAAAAATCACCGGCCCCATGGTGAGCGCCGAGTCCATTCGATTCGAGTCGTTGGACGAATTTCTGGAGCTATCGGACAGTTCGAACCGTGACTATGAGCATTCGGCGGCATGGGCCGACCTCTTGGCCAGCCGGCGAGTTCGAGGACTGTTCATGCGGGGAAATTTCAGCGAGGGGGACGGGGCGAAAAGGAAAAGCCGGTTTCGAATCAAAATTCCGATGAACGCTCCGAATTTCCTTTTAAACCGCTGGACGATGAAAACCTTTAACGCGCTCTATTTTGAGCGCCAAACACGAAAAGTCGCCCGACAAGTTCTTTCTTACGATCCCTTTTTCTTTCCTCTCGATTCCATTCGCCGGTGGAATCGGATGTACGGCAAGCGAGGTTTTTTTCAATATCAGTGCGTCGTTCCGGAGCAAGATCGGACGGCCTCTCTCCCCGTTCTGTTGGACCGAGCGCGCCGCTCCGGATCCGGCCCGTTCTTGGTGGTCATGAAAACGTTCGGAGATCTGCGGTCGCCCGGGATGCTTTCGTTTCCCCTCAAAGGAGTGACCGTTTCGCTCGATTTTCCGAACGACGGAGCGGTTACGCGGAAAACCATGGACGATCTCGACGCGATCGTTCAAGAGAGCGGCGGCGCGGTGTACCCGGCGAAGGATGCGCGGATGTCTCCGGAACACTTCAAAGCCTATTTCCCCCGGTGGCGGGAGTTCTCCGCGTTCATCGACCCGAAATTCTCGTCGAGTTTTTGGCGGCGCGTAACGGGGGAGGTTTCGTAACATGAACCGGAACGTATGCATCATCGGCGCTACGTCGGCGATCGCACAGGAAGTCGGCCGCTTGTATGCTGAAAAGGGGGCGCGGGTTTACCTGATCGCACGCAATCGCGAGAAGGTGGAACAGGTCGCGGCCGACTTGAACGTTCGCGGTGTCGAGGGAGTGGATTTCGACGTGGCCGATTTGGCCGACAGCGCGCAACACGCTCAATTGATCGACCGGGCGGTCGGGAAACTGGGCCGTCTCGACGCGGTGTTGATTGCCTACGGGACTCTTCCGGATCAGAAAAAGTGTGGAAACGACTTTAGTGAGGCGGAACGGGCGATTCGTACTAATTTCACTTCGGTCGTTTCCTTTCTTACGCATCTGGCCGACATTATGGAGAGGCAGCGAAACGGTTGTATCGCCGTCATCTCCTCAGTGGCGGGGGACCGGGGGCGGGCGAGCAACTATGTGTATGGCTCGGCCAAAGGCGCCCTCAGCCTCTATCTTCAGGGTCTTCGCGCTCGACTGGCGAAATCGGGCGTTTCGGTCGTCACGATCAAACCAGGATTTGTCGACACGCCCATGACGGTGCATTTCAAAAAGAGTTTCCTTTACACTTCGCCCCGAAAAATCGCCCCCCGAATCGTCTGCGCCATCGAGCGGAAGAAATCGGTGGTCTACCTCCCCGGATTTTGGCGGCCGGTCATGGCGATCCTTCGCGCGATCCCGGAACCGATTTTCAAGAGGCTGAATCTCTGAAAGCCTTGCCCATGTCCAAACGAGCGTTTCGAAAAATCACGACATACGTCCTGCTCTTTGCCGGCCTGTTTTCCCTGTTGTTGATCGGCGTTCAGCGGTTCCTTTCGCCCCCCTGGAATTCGATCGGCTCCCTTGTTCTGGTCATCGGTGCCTTGGCGACGGCGGCCTACCTTTTGGACATGATGGTCCCGGGCGTGAATATCTTCTCGTACGCTCCTCATCGGCTTCCCCAATCGGGGAATCGCGTGGTCCTGACGTTCGACGATGGGCCGGTGGAACCGTTCACGCGGCAAATCCTCGATATTCTCGAGCGGTACGGTGTTCCGGCCGTTTTTTTCTGTATTGGAGAAAATGTGGAACGATTTCCACAGGTGGCCAAGGAGATTGTGATGAGAGGTCATGAACTGGCGAATCACACGCAAAGCCACCGGGTCCTTCCTTTCCTCCCCGCGGAGAAAGTAGAGCGGGAGATTCGAGGAGGCGCGAACGCGTGCAAAAAAGCATCGGGTGTTCGTCCCGTGTTTTTCCGTTGCCCGAAGGGCTATAAGACTCGGCGAGTTCTCAAACTTGCAAAGAAGCTGGGCCAACAGGCCATCGGTTTTTCGTATCCGATTTTCGACGTCGAAAATCCGCTGCCCGAAACACTGATTCACAATGTCCTTCACCGCGTGAAAGGCGGAGACATCCTATTGATGCATGACGGCTTTCGGAAGGAAAAACCCGCCTCCCGCGATTCGCTCGTGGCCGCGCTTCCCAAAATCATTGAGGGAGTGCGAGGGCGCGGACTAGAGTTTGTCCGTCTATCGGATGCCTTGGCGGAAACCCTGGCCGAGGAAAATCGCCGACACTAGCCCAGAGCTCGTCTCGATAGGCGAGAAAGGGTTGTGGCTTCGTCCAAGGCGTGCCGAATATCCCTTTGAACCACTTCGCGAAGAAGTTCCGTAATTCGCGCCGCGTTCTTTTCAGCGCCGAAATTCGCTCGAACGTCTTCCGCGGCTCTTCGGCCGAGGCGCTGCCGCAAGATCGGGTTGGATAGGAGTTCTTTCAATCGGATCGACAGTTCTTCCCTATCTCCGGGGAGCGCCCAAAGACCGTTTAGGCCGTGCTGAACGATTTCGATCGCTCCTCCGTGTGCCGACACGATCGGCGGGATCCCCAAAGCCATAGCCTCAATGAGTACGCGCCCGAACGACTCGGGCTCGATGGAAGGCATCGTAAGAATATCGAAATCGACCACATACGGGCGGATGTCGGCGCGAAATCCGACGAATAGGGTCTGCTCGGCGATACCGAGATCCCGCGCCCGCCGCTCGTAGTCCGCTTTCATATTTCGGTGAAGGCCGCCATCGTTGTCTCCCACGAGCGCCAGGAGTGCCTGCGGAAACGCCGTGTGAACCCTCGAGAAGGCTTCGAGCAGCACGTCGATCCCCTTCATGGAAAGAATTCGGCCGAGGTAGCCGACCACCAGGGCGTCCGGTTTCAGGTGAAACTCCTGCCGAAGCCGCGGAGTAATTTTTCCCCGTTCAAATTGAGAAAGTTCAACAAAGTTCGGAACGACACGGACCTTCTCTCGGCTACCCACGGAATAAGGTGCAGCGGAAGCGCGTGAGTTGCAGATGATTCGGCGGGTGGACGCTCTTCGGGCGAGAAATTGGTAAAAGGCCCGGCCGACCCAATGTTCGTGGACGTTCCGCGCGTGGAAGACCACCGGAATGTGCAACGAACTTCCGACAAACGATCCGATCGGTTTCGCCAGCATATGGTTGCAGTAGATCACGTCCGGCTGGAGCCGGCGGGCCAGTGAACGGATCTTCCACATGGATTTAAGGATGGCCACGACGCCCAAAGTGATATCCATCCAGGCGAAGTTCAGCCAGCGGGGAAGCCGGTAGGGGCTTCGTTGAATCCGTTCGATGAATTCCGGAACGTAATGAATCTCTTCTCCGTGTGTCAGTTTTTCCGCAATGACCCCCGCTTCGGGCAGGACGACGATGGGATGAATCTTTGTGGCTTCTCTGTCGAGATAGGCCGTTAAACTTCGGCCCGCTCCGCCGCCGTTTATGCAACTACTGAGAATCATTACACGAATCTTAGATTCGTCGGGCCGCATTTACGCACTTTTATCGGGCGAAGGATGAGAAGTCTAGACCCGATCTACGAATGCCCTTTTAGTCCGCACCGCGCCAAACGGAGCGGATACGGGATCGAATGCCCCGCAAAACGTCTTTGTCGTGGCCTTCGAGTTTCAGGCCGAAAAGCGCGACGGCAAACGTGACAAGAAACAGAGCCAAACAGGGTAATTGGGACAGGAGCGGCAGGGGCTGTCGCCGCAACGTAAGCGGAACGGCGACGGCCAGAGCGAGGGCAAAGGCGGTGAGAGGTTTGTATTGAGCCCGTTCAAACGGCCAGAGACCCAGAAGCTTGCGACTCTGCAAGAGGCGCCACACGGTCACCGCGATGAAGGAAACGGTTGTCGCCAACGCCGCTCCGGAGATTCCCCACCGGGGGACCATCCATAGAAGAAGCACAAGGTTTGCGCCGACGAGAACGAACGAGTTAATGAGCGTCACGAACGCGAAGCCGGTGACGGCCAGGACTCCTTCCAAAAGACCCAATGTGACCACGAAAAGTTGTCCCACGGAGAAGATGCGGAGAGCCGTTCTTCCATCGAGGAAACTCTCTCCAAAAAATTGAAGGAAGAATTCAGGGATGAGCAACATCGGCCCCAACAACGCGAACGAAGGAATCATGACCCACCGGATCGCCAGAGCGAGATTCTTTTTCAAGCGCGACCGATCCTTCTGCTCGTGAAGGAGCTGGGCCATCGGCATCAAAATAGGATCGAACGTGGCGCGCGTTTTCCGAAGGACGTTTCCGATCTCCACGATCGCTCCGTAAATGCCGACGCTGGCGAGCGGCATGATTCGCGCGATGACGAGAAGGTCGAGGCGCAACTTGAACATGGCCAGAAGCTCCATCCCACCCATCGGAAGACTGGTGTTCAGGAGAAATTTCCATCGAACCGGGACCTTCCTTCCGCTTTGCGGGTGCAGGCGCAGAAAGTAGAAGAGGGCGAGAACCAGCGAAGCGAATGCCGCCAGGTTATGAGCGAAAACAGCGCCGGTGGCTCCAAGGCCGAGCCGAATGGCGGCTACGCCCAGGACCAAAATAAGAAGAGGTTCAAACAGCGACCGGACATACACCTCGTAACGCATGTCGAGCGTCGGACGGATCGCGTAGAGCAAAATCGAAGTGGAACAAACGGCCGGTAACCCGAAACAAAAATTGCGAAGCGGGGAGCCGAGCGCCGGTTTGTGAACAAACACGTGAGAGATCCAATCGGCGGACAACCCCAGGCCCAGGGCGACCAGCGAACTCGTAACCACGGCGAGCATCAGAATTCGTTCCACCGACCCGCGAATTTCGTCCGCTCTCCCTTGAGCGCGAAGATGCGTGGCGAGGCGCATGATTCCATGCTCCATACCGAGCGACGCCAACTTGCCGACCACTTCTTGAATGGCGAACGCCAAGAGATAAAGGCCGAAAAGTTCCGCTCCCAACATTCGGGAAAAGGCGATCAAGAACAGCGCACGGCTCACCTTCGCGGCGGCGCCCAAAGTGTTGGTCAAGATGCCTTTGGCGAGCTGGCGATGTTCGTTGGGGGCTACCACAGATACCGGACCTCGAATCCGGCGCTATACTGCCAGTGGTTGTCGTTCTTCACATAGTTTTGATTCAGCACATTTTCGAGTCCCAACAACGGTGAGATCGTGACGTGGTCCCACGGTTGGAGGTCGGCCAAGAGCTGAAAACGGTTTCTTTGATCGGAAGCCTCGTAACCCGGCTCCGTGGACGTGATGCTTCCTCCGCCGCCGGAGCGACCGAGCCTACCCCGTTCCTCGTGGGCAAAAACCATCTTGAGTTGCCAGGTGGAACTTCGAACGTAACGGAGAATCGCATAGATCCCCAGCGAATCGGGGCCCAAAGGGTGGCCGAGGAGATGGTTCTTATACGTGTAACCTGAGGAATAGGTTCCATGCCGGTACGAAATCGAATTGATCCTTGCGAATTCGACGGCAAAGTCGGCATGGCCGGCCGGATCGATCTTCGGGAAGAAGAGTCCCGCCAGATAGGTCGTGTCCCGAGGATTGAAAGGATTGGAAGCCCGGCAACAATCTTCGATCATGATTTCCGTGTATGGTTCGATTTCAATAAAGGGCACGCGATAACGCGCGGAGAGAAGAAAGTTCCGGTTCGCCGGATTCTCACCATCCGCGATTTTTTCCGTAAAAAAGACGAGAGGATTATTCGTCGGCGCGCCGTCGCCGCCGTACATGGCCGTCTCGCCGAACCCGACTTCTAACCGGCGGTGCGGAGAGAACGTGAAGTAGAGACCGATCAATTTAGAGTTGGGAAAGGACGCCCGGTTATCCTCTAACGCGGAGAAAAACGCCTCAAATCGAGTCGGTCCCAGGTACTTCAAGAACCATGGCGGAATCACCGGCTGGTCGGAACGGAAGCGGACCAACGTGAGCGGTTGATGATCGCCGGAAAAGAGAAGATGCCCGGCGCGGCCGAACCCCCACATCAAGCTCGATCGTCCGCCGTCGATCGCAAAGCGATTTATATGTACGGTTCCCAGCGCTTCCTTGAGATAAAACGAAACGTTGCCGTCGAAGCCCCCGTCGAGGCTCGTGAGTCGAAGCATCGGCGTTCCCGAAAACGAAAAATACCGCGTGGCCGATCCGCTGATGCGCACGCCGAGCGAACCCAAATGCCCGTCGTCGGTGAAGAGATCTTCCTGTTCCGAAAGGATCGGATTCACGACGGTGGGGAGTTCCAGTATGGGGAGCGGCTCGGAATCCACATAGCGATAGCCTGCGCGAAATTCGGCGGAGAGCCGGAACCCATCGGCCTGAAACGTGTCGGCTGAAAACCGTTCCATCAAATGTTGGCGGAGTTCCGCCGCCCAAGGCTCATCGGTTTTGAGTTCCTCCAAGAGCGAAAGCGCATAACTGACGGAGAGCGGTTGAAGTCCTGTCACACCCTGTCCGGAACCCGCCACGAGGTGATCGAACGCCATCATCTCGGGAGCGTCCCAGGGGATCTGTTCGGCACGCGCGGCCCCAATGGCGGCCAAGGCTAAGGCGAGCGCTCCTGCAAACCCTAAGATGGATCGACGTTCGCTCATGGTTGATTCAGCAGATCTTTCGAGTGTGTCGGTTCAATTTGTTTGGAAATAGGTGCTTCAGTTGAAGGGTCCGAAGGAGAAGAATCGGGGCGGGCTTTGCTTTCGACGGCGGCCGGCACGGGAGTTGGTTCGGCGGGTGGCCCTTTCGGCTTGGAAGGTTCGGAGACGATCGCCTTATAAATCAACACGCCCAGAAAAGAGACACTCACGACGCCCCCAGTGAACATCACAATGTCACGCCCCTTTGTTTCGGCCCGAGCGGGTGCGGGGAAAACGAGCGAGAGAGACAACGCTGTCGCCAAGCCTGAAAGGCCGATGGAAGTCCGGAGAGCCATTTTTACGGCGCGTACTATACCGGCGAAAGGGAAACAGGGAAGCGGACGGCACTCGAATCGATCGGGGCGAAAGCCTTTCTGCTTCGGTTCCGATAGTTGGTCGGGGCGGCGTGATTTGAACACGCGGCCCCCTGCTCCCAAAGCAGGTGCTCTAGCCAGGCTGAGCTACGCCCCGATCGTTTTGCATTATGACTTGGAACCGCCGGCAAATCGACTATTGCCGCGGAGTCAGGGGAGCTGAGCCAGCAGTTCTTCATAGGCCCGGGCGGTCGCGTCGATCGTCAGATTCGGCCGGGTTTGGTCGATGCGGTCCCTCGCGTCCTTCCAGAGAGGCGAGCCCACAGCCTCCTTGAGTCTTTTTACATCCTCCAAAACGGTGTCGAGATTTTCGGGGTTTCGCAGATAAAAGGGATACTCCTTCCCCAACAGTTCATCGCAGCCCGGCTCAGCTCCGGTCAGAAACACGGCTCCTAGCGTTGCGACGTTGGCGAGCTTGATCACGGATTTGTTTGGATCCATTCGGGCCGAAAAGTGGGCGTTATAATTTCGGATCTCCTCGCGCCAATCACGATGGTTGAGAAAAGAAATGACGTCCAGCTCCGGGATCTCCCCTTTGATGAACATTGAGCCCTTTTCGTCTCCGATATACGCGAGGCGCAGGGCCTGGTCCCCGGCTTTGTGCGGTTTAAGATGGGGGTCGGCGTGGTGGTAGATTGTTTTCACCGTAACGTTGGGATCGAGGAAAGTCTGAAGGCGACTGCGCAAGTAATTCGTCCCGGCGATGACGGCGTCGACGTGGGCCGGGATGCTTCGAGCGGTGGTGAAGTCGATCGCGTCATACACAATTCGGTTTCGCCGGCGCCGTAACCAGGCGGTAAAGCGCGGCGTACTTTTCACGCAAATGATTATGCTGTCGTGGACACCTCTCAGGGCGACGCGGGAAGGTCCAAAACGGACGACGGTTTGAAATCCGTGGCGGGCGAGTTCTTCGGCCACCTGGATTCCCCGCATGACGAAAGAGGGCCGTTTTCTCCAGGCCCAAAAAACCACTGGGCAGTTCGTTTTCACGGTGAGTCCGGTTTTTTTAGCAGATCGACCGGACCCCATCAAGTCAGGGTCCGTGAGAGAATAAGGTTTACTTTTTTTGCGCCGCGGATTTTGACTCAGATCAAGGCGAGAAGACGAAGCGCTAGCCAGCGGCGCTAACGCGAGGACGATCAACGAAGAGCCGAGTCAAAAGACCCAGCAAAAATGTAAAGATTATTCTCATACGGGCCCTTAGATCAGAGCTTGGCCAGGAACTCGGTGAGGTGATCCGAAATTTTCGCGACGGCAAGGGCGCGGTGGCTGAAACGGTTCTTCTCGGCGGGCGTGATTTCGGCGAACGTTCGGCCGAGGGCGGGGATGAAGAAGATCGGGTCGTAGCCGAACCCGCCGGTTCCGCGCGGTTCGTCAATAATAAGGCCGCACACATCGCCGGTGGCGGTGTAGGAAATTCCGCTCGCACCGTAGAGAGCCATGACGCAACGAAAGTGCGCGGTTCGTTTCTCGGCCGGCACATCTTTCAGCTTTTCGAGCAGTTTTCGGATGTTGTCTTTGTCGTCGGCGTTCGGTCCGGCGAAGCGCGCCGAGAGGACTCCGGGTCGGCCGCCCAGGACATCGACTTCCAGACCCGAATCGTCGGCCAGCGTCGGAATTCGAGTGAACGTGGCCAGCAATTTCGCCTTTTTTCGGGCGTTTTCCAGAAAACTGGAACCGTCCTCGACGACGGCGGGGGCGTCGCGCACCTGGTCCATCGAAAGGATGCGCAACGACGGATGAATCGGTCTCAGATAATTGCGGATCTCTTCGAGTTTGCCTGGATTTCGGGTCGCGAGCAGAAGCTCAGGCAAGTGTCCCGTCCTAGATATACCTTGATATTCGATCGTTGCTGCATCCCGCTCCGCGTCGTTGGTCCTCGGTCGAATACTGCCGGTATTCTCCCTCGTCTCGCCTAGCGGATCGGGCGCAGCAACGATCTCGGTATCGCAAGTTATATCTAAGACGGGACACTGGCGCATTTTTCCAGGATCATTCGTTGGATTCGGGTGATTTTTTTGATCGCCATCGTGGCGTGTGCCAGCATTTTTTGCGAGTCCTCGGCCGAGAAGGAGGCCCCTTCCGCCGTTCCCTGCATTTCAACGATTCGGGAATCCTCGAGCATGACAAAATTCATATCCACGTCGCTATTGGAATCCTCATTATAGTCGAGGTCGAGAAGCTGAGTTCCGGTCTTCATTCCGACGCTGACGGCCGCGACGGCGGACTTAATCGGATTCGTCGTGATTTTCCCCTGCCGTTGCAGCCATTGGACCGCCAACGCCATCGCGATGAACCCGCCGTTGATCGATGCGGTTCGCGTGCCTCCGTCGGCCTGCAAAACATCACAATCCACCAGGATCGACCTTTCTCCGATCGCCGTCATGTCGATCGAAGAGCGGAGCGCTCGGCCGATGAGGCGCTGGATTTCCTGCGCTCGTCCGTCGGGGCGACCCGTGGTGGATTCCCG
>DATDPG010000131.1 GCA_035292885.1 Bdellovibrionota bacterium
ATCCGATTCACAAGGTTACGATCATCCCGCGCGGGATGGCACTCGGCCTGACCCACCAAATGCCGACGGAGGACAAATACACGTTGAACCAGGATTTCGCCGAAACGACGATTGCCATCATGATGGGCGGACGAGTTGCGGAGGAGCTGGTGTTCGGGCGGAAGACGAACGGCGCCGGGAACGATATCGAAAAAGCCACCGAGCTGGCGCGAAAGATGGTCTGCGAGTGGGGAATGAGCGACAAGATGGGGCCGCTGACGTTCGGCAAGAAAGAGGAGGAAATTTTTTTGGCGCGCGATATATGGCGTACGCCCAATTATAGCGAGCGGACGGCGCAACTGATCGACGATGAGATCCGCCAAGTCGTGCTGCGGAATTATGAGAGAGCAAAGGGGATTCTCACGCAAAAACGAGACGTTTTGGATCGATTAGCGGACGCGCTTTTGGAGTACGAGGTGCTGGAAGGTGAGGAAGTCTCGGCGATTATCGAGGGGCGACCGTTTCAAAAGAAAAAGATAGTCCCTTCAAAACCGGGTCAGGGGACGAGCCAGCCCGCCGAAACGAAAAGCGTAATCCCCGGATTATTAGGCAAGCCGGAGCCGGCGATGGGTTTCGTCGGCGCGGAGCCGAAGCGACGACCCTGAGGAGGATGATTTGTTCGACGTCTTTCGAGATCTCGATTTTCGCCCGGTCGATCTCGTGGATATCGGCCTCGTCGCCTTCTTTATCTATTGGATTCTGCATCTCATTCGCGGCACCCGGGCGGTTTACATGCTCGTCGGTCTGGTCGTCGCCGTGAGCATGTACTGGCTCTCGTCGTTCGGGGAGCTCTATACGGTCAATTGGATTCTTTCGAATTTCTTTGGAAGCCTCTTTCTGGTCATCGTCGTCATCTTTCAGGACGACCTCCGCCGGATGCTCACCCGAATCGGCCATACGCAATGGATCTATTCCCTCGGTCCTTCTCAGGAGAATCAAGTCATCGAAGAGTTGGTGAAAACCTCGGTGTCGCTTGCGAACAAGAAAATCGGAGCGCTGATCGTTTTGGAGCGCGATGCCAACGTTACGGAATACGTGGACGTGGGCATCACGCTGGACGCGGTGGTCTCGAAGGAACTGATCACCAGTATTTTTCTGCCAACTTCGCCGTTGCATGACGGCGCTATTGTGCTTCAAAAAGGGAGGCTCACGGCGGCGGGCTGCTTTCTTCCGTTGACGATGAACCCCAGCGTCGGCGTGGAAGTGGGGACGAGGCACAGAGCGGCCATTGGATTGACGGAGGAGACGGATTCCGTCGCGATCGTGGTGTCGGAAGAAAAAGGTTGGATTTCGTTGGTCGTCGACGGTCGAATCACGAAAGGACTGGACGGCGCGGCGCTACGTAAAATGTTGATCAAATACGTGCAGCCGCAGGTGACTCCATTGCGCCGGCTCTGGGCGCAGTGGACGCGCCCTAAACCGGAGCAGACGTGAAATCTTTCTTCACGACCCGCCCGCTCATGAAGCTGATGGCCGTCGTCCTCGCGTTCTTTCTATGGACGTTTGTTCATAGCGAACAGCGGGTGGATCTAAGCTTGAAAGTGGCGGTTCAGCTGAAAAACAAACCGGAGGATCTCGTGATTTCGGGCGAGTGGGAGCGGTTCATAAAACTTGGCATTGCGGGACCGCGTTCGCGCGTGCGCGGGCTCACGGACGAGTCCATCGGTCCGTACGACGTGGACCTGAAGGCAGAGCACGCCGGCGTGACGAGCATTCGCGTGTACGAAGATGACTTCAAGATTCCGTATGGGGCGCGGATCACGCGTATCACTCCGCAGGTAATCCGCATCACCCTGGACCGGGCGGAGGAGCGCCTCATGCGCATCCGGCCGCTTTTCATGGGGGAACTGGAGGAGGGATTTGAGTTGTCCTCGTACGACGTGATCCCGCCGTACGTGAAAATCAAAGGCCCGCGCAAAGACCTGGCCTCCCTCAGCGCCCTTGAAACGGAGCCGATTTCGCTGAGCGGCCGTCACGAAAATTTTCAGGGCGAGTTTCACGTGCGCTATCCGGAAGGGATCGCCGAACAGAAAGAAGTCAAGGTGGCCGTCAAGGTGGTGATCCGCGAGCGGGAAGTTTCAAGAATTTTAGAGGACATCCCGGTCAAAGTCGCGGGCGTGAATGAAACCGTGCGCGTGGTTCCCGCCAAGGTCAATCTCCGAGTGAGGGGACCCGCGGGGATGGTGGCTTCCCTGATGGAAGAAAAACTGGAAGTCGAAATTGACGCGAAAAAGCTCGGACTGCTCCAGAATCGGAAGAAGACGTACCGAATTCGGCCGATTCCACCCACCCGGCCCGGCATTGAGATTACGATGATACCTGATAATGTCCTCGTTACCCTGGCCCAGGAGTGAGTTAAGGGGACACAC
>DATDPG010000132.1 GCA_035292885.1 Bdellovibrionota bacterium
CGAAAAACCGATCTGTCTTCGCGGCGCCTCGCTCGCGGACCACACAACTCCCTTAGGAATTCTGGCCGATTTAATTCAGCGGGGACTTACGCTTCCGGAAATCGGCCCGAGCCTGTTCTCCGATGTGCCGCCGGAACAAAAGGAAAGCGCCGAAGAGCTGGCCGCGGTCGTTCATTATCTGGCCGGACAGAAAGAGCTGGATGACCGAATGCAATCCCTGGATCCGCAGGCGTTGCGGTTGGAAATTCATCTGGCCGTGCGCTTTGTTCTTGAGCGATCGGCGGCCATTGCCAAAGAACGGGGGTGCGCGCCGCTGTTTGTGCACCTCGAGGATCTTCAATGGATCGATGCCGCTTCCCAAGAAGCGCTGGAATTTTTGGGCGCCAACTTACGGTTCGATGCGCCGATATTTTTCATTTGGACCTATCGGCCCGAGTTTCGATGGAGTCCGGAGTTGAAAACACAGTTTCAAGCCGAAGAAATCGAACTGAAGCCGCTGCCGCAAGACAGCTGCCGAGCCATCTTACGAAACGTATTGGGCGAGTCGGCATTTCCGTCCGGGGAAGAGGATTTGTTGGTCCGCCGAAGCGGTGGAAATCCATTTTTCATGGAAGAGTTGATCCAATCGCTGATCGATGACGGGACGCTGCAACGGGAAAACGATTCCTGGCGATTGTCGAAGGCGATCGATGAAGCGGGCTTGCCCGACACGATCAATCGAATGATTTTGGCCCGAATCGACAAAATAAGACCGGAGCACAAACAGGTGCTGATGGCCGCCTCCGTCGTCGGCGAGACGATTCCATCCGTGATCATTCAGGACGTGGGTCATCGGATGGGTGCGGAAAAGGCCGGCGTGGAAATCCGGCTGAAAAATCTGCACGACCTCGGATTCCTTTATCCCAAGGAACGAAAAGGCTCGCTCGGATCCGAATTTGCGTTTCGACACGCACTGACTCGTGATGTGGTGTATTCCACGCTCCTCAATCACAACAAGAAAATCCTGCACGGGCTGGCCGGTCAGGCCTATGAACACGTTTATAAGGATCGTCCCCAGGATCATTCCGCTCTTCTCTTTCACCATTTTTCGCGAGCGGGGCTGAAGGATAAGACGATCACGTATGGGTTGATGGCCGTGGACCAAATGGTCCGCCAATATGCAACGAAAGAAGGTCTGGAAGTGGCGCAGGTGCTCTGGCCGCTTCTCAAGGAGAGCGGAAATTCGGCCCATCACCTCGACGCACGTATTCGCCTGACCGAGGCGGAGATCAAATTGTTCGATCTCCTGGGAAAACGACAGGAGCAGTTAAAACGCGTCGAGTCGCTGGAAGAGATGTGCCGGAGCCGTTCCACACCCGAACTCGCCGCCCGAGCCGCGCTTCATCGGGGTTCCTACTTTGCGGGAATCGGAGATTTTCGCCAGACCAAGGAATATGTGCGGAAAGGTCTGGATACGTGTCCGGCGGACGGAGGCCCGAGCCGGTTGAGGATGGATTTGCTTCGCACATACGGAATCGCCGCGTACAGCATGGGAGAGTACGCCGAAGCTCTGAAACATTACGAACAGGGACTCTCCATTTCCAAGGAGCTGGGGGAACGCGGTGCGGAGGCGGCGTTCTACAACACCGTCGGCTTGGTGCATTTCAACATGGGCCAGCCGCGGGAAGCGCTCGAGTATTATACGCGCGCCTACGAGATCATGGATGAGATCGGAGACCGTCGCGGGCAGGGCAACGCGTTGGGGAACCAAGGCCTGGTGTATTGGACCCTGGGGGAGTACAGCCGGGCCCTCGAACAGCTGAATCAGTCGCATAAGATTTTTCGTGAGATCGGTTTCCGTAAGGGGCAGGCGGTGACAATGGGGAATATCGGCGTGATTCATCACAAACTCGGCCAATACACCGAAGCTCTCAGGTGCTACGAGACCGCCCTGGCTTTGCGCCGCGAAATCCACGACCGAGCGGGGGAGGGGTATGATTTGGTGAACATCGGCGTTGTTCACCAACATCTTGGGAATTACGTGAAAGCGATCGAACATTTTGAAGCGGGGGAATGGCTGGCCCGTGAAGTGGGGAGCAACTATCTCCTTTCCGAAAATCTAAATTGCCTGGGGATCGTATATCGAAAATTGGGCGAAACCGACACGGCCTTGCTTTCTCGAGCAAGATCAAAGGTTGAAGAGGCCCTGCACATCGCGCTGGAGCACAAGCTGGTGCCAGCGCAGGTAAAAGCTCTCTCCAATATCGGACGGATCTTGTGGGCTTTGGGAGAGCGGGAAGTGGCTCTGGCGAAAAGCACGGAGGCGATGAAATTGATCGAAGTCCATCAATCGGGTGTGGAGGGCTCCGAGGAAGACGCCTACATCAACCACTATTTCATTCTGTCGGACGCCGGGCGCGGGAGCGAGGCCCGAGAATGGCTCGGCAAGCTGGTTCATCTGATCGAGGACCGCGCCGCGCGAATTAAAGAAGAAGCATACCGCCGCAGCTTCCTCGAAGAAGTTCGCCAGAATCGGTACGCCCTGAGCGAGTGGAGAAAGAACCCGGACTGATGGAACCGCAGCGGTTCGGCAAGTTCTGGCTTGTGGACAAAGTCGCCGCGGGAGGAATGGCGGAGATCTTTCGCGCCGTCGGTTTCATGGCGGACGGGCGGCAGCGGACGCTCGCGATTAAACGGATCTTGCCGCAGTTTTCCGACGACGAGGAATTCGTTTCGTTGCTGATCGATGAGGCGAAATTGATGGTGCGCCTCAACCATCCCAACATCGTTCCGATCGTCGAGTTCGGGAAAGCCGAAAGCTCCTATTACATCGCGATGGATTTCGTGGAAGGGACGACCCTCAAGGATCTCTTCCGCCGGGTCCGTGAAAAAGGAGAGCAGTTTTCATTCGATCTGGCGATTCACATTGTGCGGGAGATCGGTCTGGGCCTTTCGTACGCCCATCGGAAAACCGACGACGGCGGAAAATCACTCGACCTCGTTCATCGAGATATCAGCCCGGCGAATATACTGATTTCCTTCGACGGGGAAGTGAAGATCGCCGATTTTGGAATTTCCAAAGCAACCAACCAGTCCCACAGCACTCGAATCGGCGTGATCCGCGGCAAGACCGGGTACATGTCCCCCGAACAGACCAAGGGCGGCACCGTGATCGACCTGCGCAGCGATATTTATTCTATGGGCATCATTTTGTACGAGCTCCTGACGGGGGAGCGGCTCTATAAGGCCAAATCGGTCCCGGAAGCGCTTCGGATCATCCGCGAGGGAAAAATTCCCCCCATGGCCTCTCGTCGCCCCGGCGTGCCGGACGATTTGGAACGGATCGTTAGGAAAGCTCTCGCTCAAAAGCCGGACGATCGCTACCAGAGAACCGAAGGTCTCTTGGATGAGCTGAACGAGTTCTTAACGCGGGGATTCCCGGGCGGGCGGCCGATTCGCGTGACGCACACCGATCTCGTCGGCTTTTTGAATCGATATTATTCGGTCGAAATGGCTTCGAAATCAGGAGAGGCGACCGCCGTGAATTTGGATGTTCATTGGGGCGAACCGAGCGTCTCGACCGCCGCCGACGCAAATGCGGCTTCCGCACAACGGCCTCAAACGATTGCCGCCAATCCCCTCTATGAATTGAGCGAGCCCGAAAAATCGATTGTCACGCCGGGGAAGGGCATACGCGGGGAACAAGCAGCGACCCTCGCCGCGTCCGAGAGTCGCACCGTGTCTCTTCAGGATGCCGTTTCGGCTTCGATCGAGGTCGCGCGACGAGTCTCCCCGTTTGTGATCCGGGGACTGGCGGTCGGATTAGGGGCGATCGTCATTTCGATCGTGATCTTTCGAAGAAGCCAAGTCGTTCCGGGAAAGGCGGTTCCAACGCCTTCCCCTAAACCGGAGATCCGGATCACCAAGGATAAGACGCCCGCGCCATCGAAAACCGCGTCCGCTTCCCTCACACGAGCGCTGGTCCATGTAGATACGGATCCGAAATCGGCGCGCGCGAGGCTTTATCTCGACGGCCGGCCCATGGGAGAGAGCCCGGTGGACCTTCGTAATTTGGAGGTCGGAAAGAGTTATACGTTGAAAGTCGAGGCACGGGGCTACTTCCCTCAGGAAATGACGCTTCAAATTTCCGAATCGGGGGAAACGGCAAAAACCGTCTTTCTCAATCCGATTCAGGATAAGAGCTCACGACCCCCGCCTCCTATGGTCGGACCCCCGGTCAAGCTCGGTTCCAAGAAGCCGGCGCCCAAGCCCGGGTTTTTTATCATAAACTCCATTCCATGGTCGGTGGTGTATGTGGACGGAAAACGGGTCGACACCACGCCGATCACGAAACCGGTCGTCGTTTCGGCGGGACGGCACAACATCAGACTGGAGAACCCGAATCTGAAGCTCAAACAGGAGATCTGGGTGAATTTTGAGTCGGGCAAGACGCTCAAGTGCATCGTCAATTTGAAGGATCAGAAATACACGTGCAAGTGAACGGAACCGGCCGTTCGATTTATTTGAGAGAGTAGATGTAATCACGCATGCAAATTTCTTGTTTTTCCTAAGAAGGCTTGAAGGTGGAGAAAGATATTGAGATAGAGGACATATTTACCAGATTGACGTATACAATATATATGTTGTATCCTGGAGAAAAGAATGAAAATTCGGGATCTGGTTGCTGAGTTGAATGGCGGGGGGTGGGAGTTGGATCGAATACGAGGGTCTCATCATGTATTTGTTCACCCGAGAGCGGTTCGGGCGATTACGGTTCCGGTTCATGGCAATGAGATCCCCGATTTTTATGCGAAAAGCATTTTAAAACAGGCGAAACGAGCATTGAGGAAAGAAGGGTAATGATGAGTGTATCTGATGGCTATTATGCGGTTCTTTTTAAAGAGCCTAAGAGCAAAACAGTTGGCGTTCGCTTTCCGGATCATCCCTCGGTCATTACATATGGGCGGGATTGGAAAGAGGCTGAAGAACATGCCCGCGAAGCCCTTTCGGCTGCATTAGAGGCTGAATTTGAGCGGGGAGCAACTTTACCGAGGCTATCTAAACCGAAAGCCAAGAGAAATGAGAAGGTGGTTTTTGTGCCGATCGATCCCGAGGTCCGAACGGCATATCTGCTACGCGCTTGGCGCGAAACCGCGGGTTTTACACAAAAACAGATTGCGCAGCAGCTTGGCGTTTCCTATCAAGCGTATCAACGGATGGAAAGACCGGGGCGCGCGAATCTCACAGTTCGAACGTTAAAGAAAATTGCCAAAGTTTTTCAAGGTGAACTCGTGCTTGATCTTCGATTTTCGAATTCATAACTGACCCAATGTGAATCTAAAGAATCAAAAATACACGTGTCAGTGAACGGAACCGGCCGTTCGATTTATTTCAACGTGTAGATGTAGTCGCGTACGGCAGTCATTTTCGGATCGGCGTCGGGATACATCGGCTGACCTTCGTAATAGAAGAAGTTCGGCATGCGCGTTCCCGGCAGGAGCTTTTGCGGGTCGCGGAGCCAATCCGCGATCCAGTCGTACCGAAGGCGGGTTTTGGTCAACTTGAAGTCCGGGGCCAGGTTCGAAGTTTCTTGGTCCGCCGGTATGGCTCCCAGAACGTGGCACTGCGCGCACTTCAGCTGCGTGAAGATTTCTTGGCCGGACTTCGCTTGCCTGGGAGATAGAGCTATGGCCGGTGGTTCCTCGATTTGAACCGGCAGGTGGTCGAGTGCGCGGAAATACCGGATCGTCGTGTTCAGCTGGTCGCTCTTGAATCCAAACGAAGGCATTCGGACCTTGAGCCACGGGCGGATGGTCGTGGGTTTCGCGAGGAACCCGTAGAGCCAGGCTTGTTGGACCTTTTGGCCTTCTCCGACGAGGTTCGGAGGCCCGAGGCTCGGATCCTCATACTGACCCAAAATTTCACCGCCTTGCGCTTCAATGGTGTGGCAACCGCGGCAATTGAAATTCCGGATATGCCGGCGGCCCGCCCTAATGGCCTCCCGCTCCGCGGTCAACGCGGGCTTCCGATGGAGGGGTACGTCGTATTTTCGAAGCGCTAGGACGAAGGTCAAGACCGTTTTCCCTTCTTCCGGCGAGAAATGGAAATTCGGCATTCGCAATTTCTCCAACGGCTCCTTCTCTTTGTCCCGGTCGAAGATTCGCGGTTCCATCATTTTTTGGTAAATCCAGTCCGCCACCGTCGGTTCGATATCGACAAGTCCGAAATCAAATTGACTGAGCGGCTTGGAGGCTTCGTACGTCAACTCCGTTCCGATCGGTTTGGCATTCTCAAATCCCGGAATATCGTGGCAACCGAAACAACCGTGATGGGAAATCGCGCGTTCCCCCACGAAAAGAAGTTTTTCATCCTGCGACATCGATTTAAGCTTGGCTTCGGCTTCCGGTTTGGTCATCCGCATGGAGAGGAAGTCCACCGTCACATCATCCAACATTCGTGCGTCCCATCGCGGCACACTGGAAGAATCAAACGCCTCGTTCTTCTTCGAAAGCAGATAAGCGGTGAGGTTCGCGATCTCGCCTTCGGTCAGGCGCAGGCTCGGCATCCGGGTGTCCGGCCAGTATTCTTTCGGATTCCGAAGCCAGGCGGCTAGCCAGGGAGCGCTCAGTTTCGAGCCGACCTGGCTCAGTTCGGGTCCCAATCCATGGGGCCGCTTGTCGGGAAAATCGTCCATCGTGTGGCAGCCGAGGCAGCCGACGCTACCGAAGAGTTTCTTTCCTTCTTCCGCATTTCCTGGCGCGTTTCCTCCCGAACTTCCGGGGACGGTCGACAGCTGAGCCGGCTCGGCTTTGGATCGGAGGTAGGTCACGATACCGGCGATCTCCACGGAACTTCGGCGTTTGGACGCCGTATCGCTGGCATTCGATTGATCGAAGATTTGTGGCATGTTGGTGGTGGGCCGGAAGAGCTTGGGATTTCGGATCCATTTGGTCATCCACTCTTCACCGACCTTGCTTGTGATCCGCCGGAGAGTTGGGCCGGTTTTCCGAACCGATTCCCAGCCTTCGATTTTGTGGCAGCCGAAACAGCCGGATCGTTCGACCAGGAGAATTCCCTGCTGAATCTCATCTCCCTGCGGAATATCCACGTCTTCTCTGTGGCATCCGTAGCACGTGGCCTCCGTCTGAGGCAGCGGAAGCATAGGATCGCTCCAATGCTTCGCCTCCACTGGATGCCAGTGGTATTTCTTTCTCCACTGTTCGCCCTGTTCGGGATTTTGAGGCGTGTGTACGGCGTTTGTAAACGTAAGGCCGCTCCCCAATCCTCCGTGGCAGACCGTACATCCGTAGCCGGCCAGCGGATGGGAAGATTTCGCCGAGAGAAACAAAGGAAGGTTTGGATGGGTTTTCAGCGGATTGGGCTGGTCCTCGTACCCTACTTTATCGATGGCGATATGGCACGTGGCGCAGGTATCGGCGCGGGGCACCTTGGTAAACGTGTAGTCGTCGTAAAGATCGCTCACAACGATCTCTTTCACGCGAAGCGAAGGATCGATGAAATCGAGCATCGGCAGGTCGCGCAAGACGTCGTTGACGAACGATCTTTCGATCCCCTTCGCCTTTCGTTTCAATCGCTCCAGTCCGGATTGAAGTTTCGTTAATTCCGCTTCGGCCTTTTTCTTCTCCTCGGAAAACGCGTCCACCCGTTTCCTGGCCTCGGAATATTCTTTGTCGATCTCTTCGAGATTACGCTGAGCGGCAGCCACCGCCGCTTCGATTTTCTTGTAGCGCTTTTCGATCTTCTCGGCTTTCTTCTCCTGGTCGAGGATCGGCGCGTGCCGATTGAGAAACGCCTTGACGCTCTGTCCCGCCTTTTCAATGCTGGCCAGAGTCTCGGCGCGCCGGGCCTTGAGGTTTTCGTCATCGTCCCCCTGTTTTGCGGCCGGTTTTTTTTTCAAGTTTTTCAGGCGATTTTCGTGGGCTTTCAGTTCGCCGGAGAGCTGGTTGTAGGTCTTGGTGATCTCATCCACGTTTTCAGGCAGGTGATGCCGCGCTTCTTCGACTTCATAGCGCAAGGCGGAAAACGTCGATTTTTCGTTTAGAAAAAGTGTGTTGGCGACGAACTTCTTCCGGTCCAACTCTTCAAGCGCCTTTTTTCGGGCGAAAAGGTCGGTTTCTTTCTTACGGAAATCGGCATCCGCCGCGTGAACGGCCTCCAAGGCCTTCTGGTATTCGGGATTGGCCTTCAGTTCTTCGTTGGTCTTTGCGATCGCTTCTTCGGTCTTCTGGATTTCCAGCGTTCGAAATTTGCGCTGCCATCCCTTCCATTCCCGGTCGTAGTCTTTCTGCACCATCGCCAGCATGCCGACCAGGAGCAAGACGCTCGAAATCGCGAACCACTTGTTCAGGCGGAAAATGTTGAAGAGATAATCGGGATCGAGCACTCTGCGGGGAGCGGCCATGCTTCACATCATCAGATGTTGAAGAAGTATTCGGGGATGGCCACGAGGTACTTCAGGTTGAGCGTCCATCGCAGAATCATCTTGATGGGTAGCGAGGCCAGCGCAAGAAACAAAAAGCACATTAATTGAAACCGAAGGAGCGTCAGCTGGGCCGCGAATGTCCGGAATACCGTCTTCGCCAGAAGCATCGGGAGCGCCGCGAGATACCCGAACACGAGAATCATGCCCGGGGCCTCGCGGACGAGAATGGTTTTCGGGAGCCCCATGTGAAGCAATTGAACCCAGAAAAGTTCGGATAGATTCACGTTGGTCAACGGTTCGACTTTGTGCGGATCCCACGGTTCGAACGGTCCGAAAAAATTCCATCCTGGGCCCCGCATGAACGTGCCGAGCATGATCAACAGCACCCACTGCACGACAAATCCGAAGAGATAAACGGAGATGGCGAATCGACGGTTCTTAAACGTGAAATAGCCGTTTCCCTGGGGGTTCGGATCGAAGTAGGGGATCGCCATCAAGCCCACGATGATCAAACCCGGGAAAACCACGCCCGCCAGCCAAGGGTCGAAATAAACGAGCATTTCCTGCAGACCGAGGAAATACCACGGCGCTTTGGACGGATTCGGCGTCAACGTCGGATTGGCCGGATCCTCCAGGGGAGCCGCGAAGAAAATCGACCAGAAGATCAAAAGCACCGTGACCAAGATGAGACAGATGAATTCGATGTACACAAGGTTCGGCCAAACCATGACCCGCTTGTTTTGGTCCTGTTCGATGAGCGGTTTCTTTTCCGCCAGACGCCGGTCGTTCTGGACGCCGCGGTAGATCGAGTACCAAGTGAAAAAGCCTACGGTCGTCAGCATGATCGTAATCGGAATGTTGTCGGGGGTCGTGACGATCTCGAAGAAGTGGGGATCGGTCATGGCGAAGCCGAATGCCGCCGCGGCGACCAGGGCAAGGGCTCCGGCTATTTTGGGCCGTGCAAACCACTCCGCTTTCCATACGAGCAGCAGAAGCGTGATCACCGTAAACGCGTAGATCGTGATCGGGTTCGACGCCGCGTTGATCCAATGACGAAGCGCTTCCATTTACATCGGTCCGGAAATGCCGCCGTCCTTTCGGACGCGCCAGAAGTGAACCGCCATCAAGATCGTGGCGACGAACGGTATAAAGATGCAGTGCAAAACGTAAAACCGGAGCAGCGTGCCTTCGCCGACCATGCGGCCGGCCAGCAGGCCGAACCGTGCGTCGTCTCCCGCGTGGACGAGGTTCATATCTCCAATTTTGAGCAACGACGCTCCGGGTCCCTCGTGCCCTAGGAACGGAGTGGCGCGGGCCATGTTCGAACCCACGGTAATCGCCCACATCGCCAGCTGATCCCAAGGCAAGAGATAGCCGGTGAAACTCAGGAGCAGCGTAAGAACCAGGAGGACGACGCCGATGACCCAATTGAACTCCCGCGGGGGTTTGTACGAACCGGTCATAAAGACGCGGAACATGTGCAGCCAAACCGTGATGACCATCGCGTGCGCGCCCCAGCGATGCACTTCCCGCATGATTCCGAGCGGGACATGCTCGCGAAGAGCCACGATGTCGGAATATGCGTACTCCGCCGTCGGACGGTAATAAAACATGAGAAGAATTCCGGTGACGGTTTCAACGAGAAAGAGAAAAAACGTGATGCCGCCCATGCACCAGGTGTATCCAACCCGAATGCCCGACTCGCGCGATTTGACCGGATGCAAATGCAGAAAGACGTTCGACAGGACGGCCATCGCGCGGTTTCGAGAACTGTCGGGGTAACCGTGGCGAAAGATCGAACGCCAGATCTGGGATTTGGCGATGCTCTCTTTGAGTCGATGAAGTTTTTCTTCCATAGAAGTCACCCCAATTTAAGAAACGATTCGGGGTCGTTCCATTGCCCCTTTTCGAATTGAAATTTCCGGCTCTTATCGACCAGAATCTGGCCGTCCTCCGCCAGGGTTACCTTATATCTTTCCAGCGGCCGAGGAGCCGGACCCTCGAAGTTCATCCCGCTCTTATAAAAACCGCTCCCGTGACACGGGCACTTGAACTTGGCTTCCGAATCCAGCCAATTCGGCGTGCAGCCGAGGTGCGTGCAGATCGTGGATAACGCGAATAGGCCATATTGGCCCGTCACCGGATCGGTCCCGCGGACCAACCAAACGCCGTTACTGGCTTTGAATCGCTCATCCACGATGCCGTCCGAGAAATCCTCGGGATATCCGGCTTTGAACTGTTGGGGCGGTTCGCGAAGGACGTTTGGGAAAAGAAAACGTTGAAACGCCCCCAGAAACACGGCGGTGGCGCCGCCGAACGCCGCCCATCCGAGACCCAACCAGGTCATGAAGCCCCGCCGCGAAACCTGCGCGTACGGATCCTCGATGACAAAACTATCCTTCGGGTCTTCTAGCGGTGCGTTTGCTGCCATTGGGTGTCAACGTATTTATGATGGCGTGAGTGAGCGCTCACGCGTTGCTCCGAAAATCGGCGGTAATTATTCAGAATGTCGAGCTTTTGTCAAAAGATCGCCGGACAAGATTTGCTCCACGTTGGAAGCGGCGGTCCGAAGCCTCGGATCCACGGCGGTTCGGGCAATTCGTGAAATACTCTCACGTGCCGAAACGAGCTTAAGCTTTCCGACGGCATTCATGGCGCTGAGCATGATTTCCGCTCGTTCGACATCTCGAAGGTTCTGTGTGGCGCTACGAAGCGCCGGTTCGTCCAGCAGACCCAACAATTCCTTCGCACCCGCGGGATTCCCCATTTGAGCCAATCCCAACGCTGCGTTCCAGCGAACGTCGGTCACGGTGTCGTTCAATAATTCGATCAGCCGATCGGCCTCGCGCGGCTTTGCGACGAATCCATACGCAAATGCCGCCGTTTTTCGGACGCCGGCGTCTGCATTGGCCAGCTGCTCCGCGACAAACGGCTCGGCGCCCGGTGAACCGATTCGGGCCAGAGCCAGCATCGCGTAAATCTTCATCTCCGGATCAGAGTTGTTTTGGACGACGTCCGTTAACGAGGGAACGCTGTTTTCCGACCCGACCTGAGCCATGGCTACCAGCAGATATTTTCGAAGGAGGGTTTCTTCGGGCTTGCTCGACCGAAAAATCGACATCACTTCCCTCTCGAACTTCACGCGCTCAGGGCCGACATCTTTTCGAGCGAGATAGCCCGAAAGCTCATACGCGGCCTGCCAGCGCTTGTGACTCGAGGTGGAACGGAGCCGCTCCAGATAGTCGTTGGCCCCGAGTTGGTTTTGGGCCAATTT